>DRKE01000483.1 GCA_011051925.1 Deltaproteobacteria bacterium | reverse complement strand
GGGGCGATCTTCGAATGCGACAACGGGATCGATGACGACGGGGACGGCCTGACCGACTTCCCGGACGACGACGGCTGTCTGCATCCGACCAACCCGATCGAAGCACCCGAACCCGACGCGACGATCATGCTGGAGGCGGGCCTGTTGGGACTCGCGCTGCTCGCCCGGGCTTCCCGGGCGAAGGAATCCGCCTTTCAGTCGTCGACCAGGTCGACGCGGTAGTTCCCGCGCTTCTCGTCGTACTCGAGTCGGATACAGCCCTCACGTTCCGCCTCCTTGAGCAGATCCGTGAAGTTCCGGAAGCCGGCGCTCGTCTCGTTGAAATCGGGATGGACCCGACGCAGGGCCTGCTTGACCATCGAGCCCCAGATGACCTCGTAGTCCTTGGACAGGTTCTCCACGATCTCGAGCATCAGGTCGATCGCGTCGGGCTCGTCGCCCGAGCCGCTCGCCTCGGTCGCCTTGACGGATCCCGACTTCTTGCTCGCCTTCTTCTTCTCGGCCGGCGCCTGCTTCTTCTTCGCGTGGGTCGCCGCCTTGGTATCGGCCGCCTTCGCCAGGTCGTCGTAGTAGAGGAACTCGTCGCAGCTTCCGACCAGCAGGCCCGACGTCGAGTTCTTCACGCCACAACCGATCACCCGCTTGTGGTTCTCCTTCAACTTCGAGACGAGGGGCGAGAAGTCGCTGTCGCCCGTCAGCAGCGCGAAGATCTCGATATGATCCTTCGAATAACAAAGATCGAGCGCATCGACGACCATGCGGATATCCGCGCTGTTCTTTCCGCTCATCTTCGACCGGGGAATGTCGATCAGCTCGATCCCGCGCGAATGGAAGTCCCGCACGTCGTTCCGGTACTGGCTCCAGTCACAATAGGCCCGCTTGTAGACGATGCGCCCCTTCTCGAGCAGACGCTTGAGGATCAGGTCGATGTTGAGATGCTTCCACTTCGAATCCCGTGCCCCGATGGCGAGATTCTCGTAGTCGACGAAGACCGCGATCAATGGTTCATCAGACAATTCGCTCGACCCTCCCCTTCCCGAGACCCGCCGTTCTTCGATCCCGAATTCATCGTGTCCCAGAAATGCCCCCATCGACGGGAATGACCGCCGCATCCACGTATGCGCCGGCACGCGAAGCCAGGAAGATCGCGATTCCCGCCATGTCCTCGGGCGTTCCGATCCGGCGCAGCGGGACCATGTCGTTGATCGCGTCACCCGCACGCTCGAGTGTCACCCGCATCATGCGGCTCTGGAAGGGCCCGGGCGCGACGGCGTTCACCGTGATCTTGCGGGGAGCGAGTTTCCGCGCGAGCACCCGCGTGAGGTGATGAACGGCTGCCTTGCTGGCCGAATAGGAATAGGTCTCGAGTGCCGGAACACCGATCCCGTCGATCGAGCCGATGTTGATCACGCGAGCCGGATCCTCGGCGCTGGCCGCCCGCTCGAGCATCGCGGTCAGTCGACGCGTCAACTGGAAGACGCCCTTCACGTTGACGTTGAGGACGCGATCCCAGGCAGACTCGGGGAACTCCTCGTAGGGGGCGCCCCAGTTCGCACCCGCATTGTTCACCAGGATGTCGAGCTTGTCCTCACGGCTCTCGAGTTCGTCGCCGAGCGCGTTGCAACCGGCCTCAGTCGACAGATCGGCCACGATCGCCGTGCAATCACCGCCACCGCCCAGTTCCGCGATTCGCGCCTCGAGTTCCGCCTTCTTCCGCGAGGCGATATAGACCTTCGCCCCCGCTCGGGCATACCCCTCGGCGATCATCCAGCCGATGCCGCTGCCGCCGCCGGTGACGAGAGCGATCTTCCCCCGAATCGAGAACAACTCCGCCGGATCCAATCCACCCATGCTCGACTTCCGCTCCCGGTTTCCGACCCGATCGGTCATCGAAGAAGAATCGATGCAGCCCGTCGGGATCGGCTTCGGGCGGAGTATAGGGGCGACGGCGCGATGCGCAGGGCCCCGGGGCCCCCTGCGGATCGGCTCCGCTTCGGATGGGATGGCGGCCCGCGGAGACGAACCCGGGAATCCGCTAGCCTTGCCGACCATGGGCGTCGACCCCTCGGATCCGGTCGGAATGAACGATCTCCTGCCAGGCCGCGCGACCGGCGCCGGCACACGTGCCTTCGCGGACAGACAGACCTGTGCCGGAGACCATTTCCTCCGTCCCGACGAACTCTGGCTCTCCTCGATCGCGCTCGGCACCCTGCGCGGCCGCCCGGGTGGCGTCGACGACCTGCTCTATCGCAGCGTGGTCGATGATTTCCTCGGTCGGTCGGGGAACGTGTTCAACACCGCCCTCTCCGATCGGATGCAGACCAGCGAGCGGGCGCTCGGCCATGCCCTCCGACGTGCGATCCGGGAGGGCGTGGTCACCCGTGAGGAGATCGTCGTCGTCTCGAAAGGCGGCGCGCTGACGCCCGATCCCGATCTCGCTCACGACCCGGTGCGGGCCCATCACGATCTCGTGACGAGCTACATCGACACGCGGATCCTCGATCCGAACGACGTCACGCGTGGTCATTCGATCGCCCCGCGCTTCCTGCTCGATCAGATCGCGCGGAGCCGACGCAACCTCGGACTCGAGACGCTCGACTACTATCTGATCCAGGAACCCGAGATCCATCTGCGCGCGCTGGGTCCGGACGGATTCCGCCGTGCGTTGTCCGCGGCCTTCGAGGCGATGGAAGCAGCCGTCTCGAAGGGTTGGATCGCAGCCTACGGACTCTCGACCTGGGACGGCTTCCTGCTTCCCGATTCGGACCGCAGCCATCTGTCGATCGTCGATCTCTTCGAGGTCGCCCTCGACGTCGGAAGTGCGGATCACCACCTGCGGTCGATCCAACTCCCCTACGGCCTCGCCATGGGCGAAGGGTCGGTTCTCGAGAGCCAGCTCGGCCCCGATGGCCACAGCCGTGCGATTCTCGACAGCCTCGCGGATACGGGTACCGTGGTCTTCGCGAGTGCGCCGCTCTACGGGGGGCGGCTCGTCGGCCACGTGCCCCCATTCGTTCGGCAGGCGTTCTCCGAAGCAGCGAGCGATGCACTGGCCGCTCTTCAATTCGTCCGCAGCACGGCGGGGATCACGAGCGCCGTCGTCGGCATGCGCGAAGCGGCCCACGTCGAGGAGAACATGACGCTTCGCTCGATTCCCCGAGCCGATCCCGGGATCCCGAAACGACTCTTCGAGCGGGCGCGAGCGGGGGCGTCTGCATGACCGGGCGGCCGGAAGGCGCCCCGCCCGGAAACCCGACGAAGCCGGGGACGAGTCCGCTCCGAAGGGAGATCGACTACAGTCCGCGACATGTCGGACGAATCCGGAGAGATCGGTGAGATCACGAATCTCCTGCGCCAGCCGGAGGACGGCGCGAGCGCCGGCGACCGCCTCTGGGCGCTCGTGTATCCGGAATTGCGGCGTCGTGCCGGAAACCTGATCCGGAACGAACGGAGCGATCATACCCTCAGCCCGACGGCCGTCGTGAGCGAAGCCTATGTCCGGCTCGCTTCGCGCATGGCCCATGAATGGGAGGACCGCTCCCATTTCTACAATGTCGCTTCGGGCATCATGCGACACGTCCTGATCGACCACGCCCGACGTCAGCGAGCGGAGAAGCGGGGTGGCGGAGCCTCGAAACGGGAGCTCGACGAGTCGATCTTCCCCTCCGTGCGGGCTGACTCCGAGGGCTTCCGGGTCGCCGGACGCGCGCTCGAGATCCTGGCGGAGGAGCACGCGCGAGCCGCTCTCGTCGTGACGCTCAAGGTCTTCGGGGGCCTCACGATCCCGGAGATCGCGAGCGAGGTGAAGGTCGCCGAGCGAACCGTGAAGAACGATTGGGCGCTGGCGCGCGACCGGCTAGCCGAAATCCTCACCGCGGATTGATCGACCCCTCATGGACGGATCGCGGGCGAAGCCGGCCGTCCGCTCCTCCGATTCGTTCCGATCACGCACTGAGACAGAGGCCGTGCTCTTCGAGCCGGGCCTCCATCGCCCGACGGGTCCGGAAGAGACTGATCTTCACGGCCTGATTCGATTTCCCGAGTTCTTCCGCGATCTCCTTGATCGCACGCTGCTCCCCGTAGTGGAGATCGAAGATCTCGTGTTGTGCGGTCGTGACCTCCCGATCCAGGGCTTCGGCACAGATCGCCAACGCCTGTTTCGAATCGAGGTGCCGCTCGATCGGAACCTCCGGCGCGATCGGCGGTGATGCGTCGAGCTGGTCCAGAGAGGTGACCGCCAGCGCCTTTCGTCGAAATCGTCGGCAGATCTGGTGGTGGGTGATGCCGAACATCCAGGTCAGCAGCGCCGAGCGCCCCTCCCAGCTGGCCAGACAGCGATGGATCTCGAGAAAGACATCCTGGACGACGTCTTCCGCCTCGGTCGGGTCCCCCAGCCGTTTGGCGGCGAAGCGATGGAGACGTTTCGCATAGAGCGCATGGAGCCGGGCGAAACTCGCGGAATCCCCCGCCAGGATCGCGTCGACGAGTTCGCGATCCCGTCGCCTTCGCTCGGCGAGCGTGGGATCCGGCCGGGCACCGGCCGAGATCCGGACGACGGGCGCCCTCTCCGGGGCACCGCTGCCTTCTCTCGGGTCCATGGTCGGAATGGATGGGTTGGCATGCATCGGATCTTCCCTCTCTTTCTGGTCGTTCCGGTCGGATCGTTCCGCGCCGGTTTCGGCCAGCGGGGGGACCCGGCACTCCGGATCCCTTCGAGGCCGTTTCCAACAAAGGCGGAATCCGGCCGTCGATCGGGCAACCCCATCCGGAATTTCTCGTGATCTCGTTGCCGAGCAGGACCAGCGCGACGCCCCGGGGGAGATGACAAGAAATCCCACCCCAGCCTCAAGGGAAAAGCCGTGGAAGGACGATGGAAGCGAGCAGGCAACCGAAACCCCTCGATTCGCAGCGAGGCGCGACCATGTCCGATTCCAGAACGTCCGGAATGATCCTGATGGCGATGGCGATCGCCGCCTTCCTCGGCGCGAACTCGAACTGGCTTCCTCCCGCGACCTTCTTTCCGGCACTCGCCCTTTTCATCATCGGGGCGTTCAAGTTCATGCGCAGCAACCACGCGGTGCTCGAGGAGGCGGAACAACGCGCCTATCGGGCGCTGCATCCCGAGATCCGGGAGAACCGACAGGCGGCAGCCCACGCCGAACGGCAGGCCGCACGTCGGGGTGCCGCAGTCGGCCATCCGGGCGCTGCCGAAGACGCGCCCCAAGAACGGTCCATCGATCCCCGGACCGGCTACGCGCGAACGGAACCGATCGAACTCGAGATCGAAGAAGACGACTTCGTCGTCGCGACGGATGTCTCGTTTCCGCTCGAAGTCCAGACCGGGGATGCCCTGGCCGACCAGCTCCACAAGCTCAACCAACTGGTCGAACAAGGCGTGCTCACACCCGAGGAATACGCGGTCGCGAAGGCGAAGCTGCTCGGCTGAATCCCGGCCGGGCGTGATCCCCGATCAGACGCGGGCAGCCGGCCCCTCGCCCCGGATCCGGAGCTTCGCGAATCCACGAAGGCTGGGATTGGCGGCGTACTCGGATCCCCCCTCGACCCACTCGAGTCGGGGAAAGCGCGCAAGCAGGGCGGCCAGGGTCTCCTGTGCCTCGACCCGGGCGAGATGGGATCCCAGGCAGTAGTGACGACCGCCTCCGAAGGCCTGGTGGTGCGTGTCGGCGCGCTCGATGTCGAACCGGTCGGGCTCCGGATAGACCTCGGGATCGCGATTGGCCGCGGCGAGCGAGGCCGTGAGGGACTCGCCCTGGGCGTTCTTCACACCGCCGATCTCGACGTCCCGGTTCGCGATCCGGCCCGTGTCGGTGACCGGCGTGTCGTAGCGGAGAACCTCCTCGACCGCGTTCGCCAGCAGCTCCGGCCGGGCTCGAAGCTTCTGCAGCTGTTCGGGATGTCGCAGCAGCGCCGCCACGGCGTTTCCGATCAGATCGCTCGTCGTGACGTTCCCCGCCAGCAGGAGGAGTTCGCATTGCGCCGCGATCTCGTCGTCCGTGAGACGATCCCCGCCGTCCTCGGCGCGAACCAGATCCGAGACCAGGTCGGCGGCCGGTGCCCGACGTCTGCTTTCGATCACCGACAGGAAGGTCTCGCGAAGCGCCGCGAAGGCCGCTTCGGCCTGCTTCACGTCTTCGGGATCGTTGATCGGACTGAAAGCGACCTTCAGCGCCGCCGCCGACCAGGCCTTGAATTCGGCATGGCGTGCGGGATCGATGCCGAGCTTGTCGGCGATCACGATCGTCGGAATCGAGTCGGCCACCGCTTCGATGAGGTCGAACTCCCCGTCCCCGAGAGCGGCGATCGTGTCGTTCACGACCGCTCGGACCCGGTCCCGCCAACCTTCCACCGCCCGCGGCCGGAAGGGGTCGCTGATGAGATTCCGGATCCGGCGGTGGCCGGGATCATCCATCATCAACAGCCTGGGCTCTTCGTCTCCCCGCCCGAGATAGCCCCGCGCGAAACCGCCCTCGCGCCCCTTCCTCGGGTCGCTCCAGTAGTCCGGATCACGCAGGATCTCGGCGACATCGTCGTGGCGCGTGAAGAAATAGCGTCCGAGTTGCTCATCGTGATGGACGGGCTCGCGCTTCCGCAGCTCCGCCAGCACGGGATAGGGATCCTCGCGAAAACGCGGATCGAGGGCCGTCAACTGGATGCCGGTCGGACAGGGGGTGTTCATTCTGGGCGGGCGCTCCGAAGGCAGGCGGGATCGCCCCCAGATTATCGCAGGCGCCCGGAAGCGGATCCGGTGCCGGGTCCCCGCCCGACCGACGACGAAGCCGAAGCCGGGGCCCGGAACGAAAAAGCCCGGAACACCTGAAAGGCGTTCCGGGCCATCCCTGGGAAGGGGAATTCGGCTTTTGTACGAAGGAAGTGGCTTCCCGCCGGCGAACGTGGCGAACTATTTTCCCGAAGCCGAAGAAAATCAGCTCTCGACTGCTCCCCCGAGGGGCATCAAGGGCCGCAGCGGACCGAGCCCGTCGCGAGCGCCGGCATCCGTCGGAAGCAGGCTCAATGCGCGTCGCGCCAGTTCGCTCCGTAGCCGACGTCGACCACCAGCGGCACGGCGAGCTCGACGACCCCCTCCATCTTCTCCCGAACGACGCCCGTCAGCTCCTCGCGCGAAGCTTCCGTCGCCTCGAAGACGAGTTCGTCATGGACCTGGAGGATCATCGTCGCTTCGAGCTTCCGTTCCCGGAGCACCCCATCCACATCGACCATCGCCTTCTTGATGAGATCCGCCGCCGTGCCCTGGATGACCGTATTCGTCGCCATGCGTTCCGCGGCCTGTTTGAGGACCCGGTTGCGCGAATTGAGGTCCGGCAGCAGGCGACGCCGGCCCATCAGGGTCCGCACGAAGCCATCTTGTCTGGCGCGCGCCACCGTTTCGTCGAGGAAGCGCCGGACACCCGCATAGCGTTCGAAGTAGGTATCGATCGTCTCCTGCGCTTCTGCAGCCGCGATCCCCAGCTGCTGCGACAGACCGTAGGCGGAGGATCCGTAGATGATCCCGAAATTCACGGCCTTGGCCCGGGCACGCTGCTCGTCCGTGACCTCGTCGATGGAGATTCCGGCAACCTCTGCCGCCGTGCGCCGATGGATGTCCTCGCCGTTGCGAAACGCCTGGATCAGCGATTCATCTCCCGAATAGTGGGCGAGGATCCGGAGTTCGATCTGTGAGTAGTCGGCCGAGACGAGCAGGCCCCCCTCGGCGGGAATGAAGGCCTCGCGGATCCGCGCGCCCTGCTCGCCCCGGATCGGAATGTTCTGGACATTCGGATTGGAGGCCGACAGCCGCCCTGTCGCGGCGCCGAGCTGATGGAAGCTCGGATGGATCCGGCCGGTCCGCTCGTCGACCAGACGCGGAAGGGCGTCGATGTAGGTGCTCTTCAGCTTGGAGAGCTTGCGCCAGGCGAGCACCTTCCCGGGCAGTTCGTGATGGGCGGCCAGCTGCTCGAGCACGCTCTCGGCCGTCGAATACCCGGTCTTCGTCTTCTTGAGGATCGGAAGTCCCAGCTTCTCGAAGAGGATGACCTGGAGCTGTTTCGGACTGCCGACGAGGAACTCCTCCCCCGCGAGTTCGTGGATCTCGCGCTCGATCCGGGCAAGCTCCTTCTCGAACTCCTCGGACAGGTGTTTCAGGTGCATCTCGTCGATCCGCACACCCGCCCGTTCCATTCGCGAGAGCACCGCCGTCAGGGGGCGTTCGATCTCGTCGAAGAGCGTCGAGAGTCCGCTCGCCTCGAGCTGATCTCGCAGGGGGTCGGCCAGCTCGAGCAGGGCCTCCGCCTGCAGCGCGGCCCAGTTCGAAACGGATTCGAGACCGAGTTCTTCCGGGGATTTCGCTCGGGCGCCGCGACCGGCCAGCTCCTCCCACGAGGGAACCGAGCGGCCGAGGAATTCCAGCGCCAGGGGCGCCAGCTGATGGGCTCCGGTCGTGTCGAGCAGCTGGCCCGCCAGATCGACGTCGAGCGCGGGCAGGGGCAACTCGCAGTCCGCTTCGGCGAAGAGGCTCTGGATCTCCTTCGTGTCGAATCCGATCCATTCGGGCGCGCTCCCGGAACCGAACGCCTTCCGGAAGGCCTGGCAGAGTCCTTCGATCGACACCCCGTCATGATCGAAGAGGTCGGTCCCACGGACTCCGAGATAGACGATCGATGGATCCCCGGTCGTCGCGACCGCGAGTCCGAGCAGCCGGCTCGAGACGGCCGTCCCCTTCGTGGCAACGGGATGGAGCACGGCGCGCGGCGTCCGCCCGAGCCGCTCGAGCAGGGAGCCAAGCCCGGCATCGCCGCGGACCATCACGAGCGGTGGTCCCTCGCGATCCGGATCGCGGGAACGCTTCGAAGACGGCGACCGCCCGGCTGCACCCGGGGCTTCCCCCTCGCCCCCCTCCTCCGCATCCAGCGCTTCCAGCAGGCGGGTGAATCCCAGCTCACGGTAGAGCCGCCGGAGGCGCTCGCGATCGGGTGGCTTGATCTCGAAAGCCTTCCAATCCGCGTCGATCGGCACGTCGGTCCGGAGTGTCGCGAGTTTCCGCGACAAGACGGCGTCGTCCGCGTGCTCGAGCAGCCCCTCCCGCGCGCGCTTCGGCTTCACGTGTTCCGCCTCGGCCAGGATCCGGTCGAGCGATCCGTATTCCCGGATCAGCCGGGCGGCCCCCTTCTCGCCGATCCCTTTCACGCCCGGGATGTTGTCACTCGGATCCCCGACCAGGGCCCGAAGATCGAGCAGCTTTTCCGGCGGCACGCCGAAACGCTCTTCGACCGCCTTCTCGTCGATCCGTCGACCCTTCATCGAATCGAGCAGCTCCACATGGGGTCCGACCAGCTGCATCAGATCCTTGTCGGTCGATACGATGCGCACTTCGGCCCCGGGCGGCGCCCTTTCGACCAGGGTGGCGATCACGTCGTCGGCCTCGTAGTCGGGCACCTCGATCATCGGGATGCCCCATGCGTCGACCAGCTCGGCGATCAGCGGGATCTGGGCCGACAGGTCTTCCGGTTGTGCATCACGGCCTGCCTTGTACTCCGGATAGATCCGCCGACGGAAACTGCCTCCGCGGGGATCGGTCGCCACGACGACATGGGTCGGCCGCTCGTCGCGAAGAACCTTCGCCAGGGTGTTCACGAAGCCATAGGCCGCGCCCGTCGGCCGCCCGTCCGGCGCGCGGAGATTGGGGATCGCGAAGAAGGCGCGATAGAGCGTGTTCGCGCCGTCGATCACGACCAGTCGCATGGGTGCGGCCGTCGTCTGCGCGTCCTTCTTCCCGCTCACTCGGACTTGATCAACGTCGATGGTTTGACGGCCGAAGGCGGCGACAACTCGACCCGTGTCGGATCGACGAGGATGCCGCGGATCAACGTATCGATCGCGTGGACATAGAGCGGCTCGAGCGGTCGCTTGCGGATCTGGCGACGCGCTTTCGTGCTGTCTGAATCGATCAGCGAGTTCGCGATCGACCAGAGCACGTGTGCGATCTCCCACGTATCGCAGGGAACGAATTCGCCGCTCGCCACGCCCTCCTCGAGAACACCGTGCAGGATCTTCAGGTTCGATTCCCAGAAACTCGCGATGTTCTCGATCACCTCGCGTGGCAGTTCGCCGATCACGCTCTCGTTGTCGATCGCCCAGAAGATCTGGAAATAATCCGGATGTTCGAGCCAATGGGAGAAGTAGAACTCCCCGATCGACCGGACACGCTCCAGTGCGGAATCCCGAGGCTTCGCCGCCTCCTCCATCCGCTCGAGGAAGAGCTCGAGATTGTCGGCGAGAACCGAGACGTAGAGATCGGCCTTGCTCTCGAAATAGCGATAGAGCGTTCCCTTGGCCACGCCGGCCTTCTCCGCCATCTCATCGAGATTCGCCCGCATGAAGCCGTCGCGAAAGAAGACCTCGCGGGCCGCGTCCAGGATCCGTCGCCGACTCTCCGCTTTCTTCTCGTCCCGGGACATGGCGGAAGTGTCTGGCTCCCGGCGACATTTTTCAATACGCGGAGTCATTTTCGGTTCCGTGGGTCATCCGTCCTGCCGCTGGACGGACCGGCGGACCCCGACGCGGCATGAAGACGGGCGGTTTCGACGTAGCGCAGCGTTCGTGCACGCTGGGCCGCGATCTCATCGGGCCTCAGAGGACGCAGCGCACGGGCGGGTATCCCCACTGCCAGCATGCCCCCTTCGATCTTCGTCCCGGGGGTCACGACCGCGCCGGCCGCGACCCAGGCATCCTCGCCGATCTCGGCACCGTCGAGCACGATCGCGCCGATCCCGACGAGCGCGCCCTCGAAGATGCGACAGCCGTGGACGACCGCCCGATGTCCGATCGTGATCTCGTTTCCGAGGATCGCCGGGAAGCGATCGGCCGAGACGTGCAGCGTCGCCTGGTCCTGGATGTTCGTTCGTTCGCCGATCGAGATCCGTTCGACGTCGCCGCGCAGGACGGAGCCGTAGAAGACACTCGAGTCCTCGCCGATCTCGACGTCCCCGATCACCGCGGCGCCGGGAGCGATCCACACGCTTTCGTGTAGTCTCGGCTCGGCGCCCGCATAGGCGCGAACGATCGCCTCGCGACCGCCCCCTCGCACGGAATCGGACTCAGGAACCAACCGGATCGCTGCCGTCGTAGCGCAGCTTCTCGAAAAGGATCGTCTGGATGTAGCGTTCGCCGAAATCGCAGACGATCGTGACGATGGTCTTGCCCGCGTTCTCCTCTCGCGACCCGTACTCGATCGCCGCGGCCACGTTCGCACCGGAAGAGATGCCGCAGAGCAATCCCTCCTCCCGCGCCAACCGCAGGGCCATCTCGACGGCACGCTCGTTCGAGATCGTCACCACGCCATCCAGGATGTCGGTCTCGAGGACATCGGGAACGAAACCCGGCCCGATCCCCTGGATCTTGTGGGGCCCGGGAGCACCACCCGAAAGGATCGGGCTGTCCTCCGGTTCGACGGCGATCGCCTTGAACTCCGGCTTCTGGGGCTTGATGAAACGCGAAACGCCCGTGATCGTCCCCCCCGTGCCCACCCCCGCCACGAGCGCGTCGACCGTCCCGTCGGTGTCGTTCCAGATCTCCTGGGCCGTCGTTTCGAAGTGGACTTCGGGATTCGCGGGATTCCGGAATTGCTGGGGCATGAATGCGCCGTCGATCGATTCCGCGATCTCTGTCGCCCTCTCGACGGCGGCCCGCATCCCCTTCGCGCCCTCGGTCAGCACGATCTTCGCCCCGAAGGCCCGCATCGTGGCCCGACGTTCGGGACTCATCGTATCGGGCATGATGATCACGCAGGGGTAGCCCTTGACCGCGGCCACGAGCGAAAGGGCGATCCCCGTGTTCCCGCTCGTCGGCTCGACGATCGTCGACTTCCCCGGCACGAGATCGCCCGACTTCTCCGCCGCCTCGATCATCGCCAGACCGATCCGGTCCTTGACGCTGTTTCCGGGATTGGACGATTCGAGTTTCGCCAGGATCGTCGCGTGGCAATCTCCCACGACGCGGTTCAGGCGAACCAGCGGAGTCCCGCCGATCAGATCCGTGACATCCGAGGCAATGTTCATTTCGTCGATCTCCCTGTCGAATGGATTCCGCGTTCGATCCGTCTCGCGACCGGGACTCGACGCTCGGAAGGCGGGCGGGGCGGGATCTCGTTGCGGGCACGTGCCGGACAATGGATCGAGATTAGCATCGTCCGCCTGACCAGCGGCCCCCTTTCGGGATCCGGATCCCGGAAACCCGGTCCGGGGGCGACGCAGCCGGCGACGCTTCCGGAGGCCGAGGCCGATCCGCCCGCCCCTGCGAAAGGTCGAGGACCGGGCCCACCAGCGCCTCGAGCAGCACGGTCACGTAGGCCCCCGGCGGCAGCGCACAGCCGACCCGGATCCCGCCTCCCTCCGGAAGGGCGCGCACGTCGAGATCGATCGGGCGGACCCGGAACGGGCGCCTCGTTCCGCGCGCCCGCACGCCCCGGGGCAGGACGAGTTCCGGAAGCTCGGGAAGCCCGAAGCGGTCGAAGACCGCCCGCTCCAGTCGGGCGACCTCTCCTTTCGGAGAGCGCATCCGGGTCCCGAAGATCGGCCCCGTCGCGCTGATCTCGAAGGCCCGGGCCCGGGGCGATTCGCGATCGGGATCATCGACCCAGAAGAGTCCCCCGCTCTCCTCCACCCGGGCCAGGTCGCCGAGCACGACCCGATCGAAATCCTCCCCCCGCTCTTCGAGCACGGCATTGAAGACCGCGGATTGCAGCGCCGAGATCAGGAAACGGGCCGCGCGGCGATCGCCCGATCGCGGCCTCCGGCTCCGCCCGGGTCCCGTTCGAAGCAGCGCCTTCGCCTCCTCGACATTGGTTCCCCGCATGCCGAATCGTTGCTCGCCGTAGCGATTCGGCATGCCCCGCTCGACCAGCTCCGCCGCCCGCCTGCGGATCGCATCGAGATCATCCCCGTCCCCGGTTCCGCCCTCCTGCTCCCCCACCCGGGACGAACCCGTGCCTCCCGGCGGCCGGATGTCCCGGAGCGTGATCTCGAAGCGGTTGCGGAGCAGATGTCCGGTCTTCAGTTTGTGGGGATGTCGATGGGCCTCGAGAACCCGCACCTCGGGCAACTCGAAATCCAGCGCGCGAGCCGGCTCGACAGCCGGCAGCGAGAACCATTGGGTCGTCACCGCGTGCCGATCCTTGCGTCCGGCCATCCCGACTTCCCGCGCCGTCACGCCGGCTGCGCGCGCGAGATCCCGCGCGACCTGCTCCGTCGTTCGTTCCCGCTTCTCGACCCGGACGAAGGTATGCCCGCCTTCGCCCGTCGGCGGATAGAGCGGTTCTTCGACGACGATGAAATCCTCGGGAACGCTTCGGATCGCAAACCGCGCGCCGCCGATCCGATCGATCGGGATGCGACCCCTCATGCACTCGCCGGAGCCCCGTCCGTGCATCGGCGGGCGGCCTGCTCGACCGGTGCGAAGGAGCGGCGATGGACGGGACAGGGACCATGGGTCTCGAGGGCGGCCATGTGGAAGGCCGTGCCGTAGCCCATGTGACGTTCGAAACCGTAGGCGGGATAGCGTCGCCCGAGCCGCTCCATCAATTCGTCACGATGGACCTTCGCCACGATCGAAGCGGCCGCGATGCTCGCGTCCTTCTGATCGCCCTTCACGATCGACGTCTGGGGCAATCCGACGCCCGGAACGGTCCGCGCGTCGACGAGCAGATGTCCGACCTCGGTCGTTCGTGCGAGACTCGCGACGGCGCGCCGCATCGCCTCGAGCGCGGCATGATGGATCCCGATCTGGTCGATCTCCTCGACGCCCACCTCGCCCAGGCCGACTCCGATCGCGACCTGCCGGATCTCGACGGCCAACGAGCGCCGCCGCGCGGGCCGGACGCGTTTCGAGTCGTCGATGTCCACCAGATCCACCCTTTCGGGCAGCACGACGGCAGCCGCGACCACGGGCCCCGCAAGGGGGCCCACACCGACCTCGTCCACGCCGGCGATGCCGCGAACGCCGCGGCCGAGGAGTTCGTCGCGCAGCGCGAGCAGACGCGCCATCCTCTCCCGTTCCCGCCCATTGCGCTCGAGACGCCGCTTCGCCCGTTCTTCGAGATCACGAGCCCCCGCCCGGCCGTCTCCCCGGCAATTCCGGATCACCGATTCGAGGTCCGCGTCGGTTCGTGCCCGACGCAGCAGGTCGCGAAGAGCGGACAGCGACGGACGGTCTCGGCCCCGGTTCCCGCTCCCGCCCCGATCCGACATGGGCCTCTTGCCTCCGAAGGGATTCAATCCGCGCCGGAGTCTCCCCCGGAATCCATCCCCTCGCCAGCAGGGCCGGCCGCCCCGCGCTCGAGTCGGCGGACGCGACGCAGGAGTTCGGGCAGGCGTTTCAGCGCCGCCACGCCGCGATGCCAGACGAGCTCCTCCGTGGCCGGCGCACCGAAGACCCGCGCCCCGGCGGGCACGTCGTGATGGATGCCCGCCCGGGCCCCCACGAAGGCCCCCTCGCCGATCCGGAGATGGCCCGTCGTTCCGGCCTGGGCCATCACGATCGCCCCCCGCCCCACGACCGTGCCGCCCGAAAGCCCCGACTGCGCGACGATCAGCACGTCCTCGCCGACGTCGCAGTTGTGGGCGATCTGGACGAGATTGTCGATCTTGGCACCCCGGCGGATCCGCGTCTCGTCGAGGGTTGCCCGATCGACGGTCGAGTTCGCGCCGATCTCGACATCGTCTTCGATGACGACCCGCCCCCGCTGGACCATCGAGACGGGGCGCCCCGCCTCGTCGGGCACGAGCCCGAATCCGTCCGCCCCGAGAACGACGCCGGGCTGGAGCACGACACGATCGCCCACGCGGGTTTCCTCCCGCAGGACGGCACCGGAATGGATCCAGCAGTCGTCGCCGATCTCGACGTCCGCCGCGAGCGTCGCATTGGCGAAGACGATGCTGCGCGCGCCAATCCGACAGCGCGCCCCGATCCGGGCGCCGGGCCCGATCGAGGCGGTGGGATCGATCGACGCCGTCGGATCCACGAGGGCGCCCTCGGCGACGCCGACGTCCGGCCGGGGAAGGGGCGCGAATTCGCGGATCGCGCGGGAGAAGTCGAGGGCCGGGCGGGGGCTGCGGAGTCCCGCACGGCCTTCGAGGTCGATGCCGGGCAATGCG
>DRKE01000482.1 GCA_011051925.1 Deltaproteobacteria bacterium | reverse complement strand
CTCGCGAACGAGGGACTCACCCGGGACGACCTGACGGATCTCGCGCTGCTGCGCCTCGACGCCGTCGTCTCGATCGCCGTCGGCGAGAACGGGCTTCCCGGCCTCGCCCATGCCGCGTCGCTCTCGCCCGCGAACGACGAGGGCCGCGCGACGGAGTCCCTGCCTCCGCGTCATCCCGCCGAGTTCGATTTCGACTTCGGCCTCTGGATCCGCGAACTCGAGAACGAACTCGCCCGGGCGACGGCCACCCGGGAAGTCGGCCCCGACGAACGCGCGATCCTCGTCTCCGTGACCGCGGGACGCGATCGCGAGACCCTCGAGATGCACGTCGCGGAGTTGCGTGAACTCGCCCGCGCGGCGGGTGTCTCCGTCGTCGAGGTCGTGACCCAGTCCCGGCCGAGGGTCGACCCCCGGACGGTACTCGGCGCGGGCAAGCTCTCGGACCTCGTGATCCGATGTTTCCAGAACGACATCGACCTCGTGATCTTCGATCAGGACATCTCGCCCGCCCAGGCGCGGACGCTCTCCGAGCGGATGGAGCTGCGCGTGATCGACCGGACCCAGTTGATCCTCGACATCTTCGCCCAGCGGGCGACGAGCGGAGACGGGAAGCTCCAGGTCGAACTCGCCCAACTCCGCTATCGCATGCCTCGCCTCGCCCAGCGTGCCGATCTCTCGCTCTCGCGGCTGGCCGGCGGAATCGGGGGACGCGGCCCCGGCGAGACGAAGCTCGAAAGCGATCGCCGACGCGTCCGCGATCGCATCACGCGGCTCGAACGGGAGACGAAACGCCTGACCCGACAGCGCGAGGGTCGTCGAAGGCGGCGGGATCGACGCGGTGTCCCCGTCCTGTCGATCGTCGGCTACACGAACGCGGGCAAGAGCACCCTCCTGCGTGCACTGACCCGGAGCGAGGTCCACATCGAGGACAAGATGTTCGCGACCCTCGATCCCGTTTCGCGCCGCCTGCGTTTCCCTCGCGAACGCGAGGTCATCATCACCGACACCGTCGGCTTCATCCGCGACCTTCCCGAAGACCTCAAAGCCGCCTTCCATGCCACACTCGAAGAATTGCGGGATGCGAACCTTCTGCTGCACGTGGTCGACGCCGCGAGCCCCGACGTCGACCGACGCATTCGCGCGGTCCGCGACGTCCTCGGGGAGCTCGGCCTCGACGACAAGCCCGAACTGCTCGTCTTCAACCAGGTCGACCGGCTGCCGGAAGACGAGATCGAGGGCCTGGCCCGGCGCTATCGGGCGATTCCCGTCTCCGCGCTCGAGGGCCGGGGATTGCGCGCGCTGCTGACCCGCGCCGAGGACATCCTCTGGGACGACGAGAAGCGGTGCCCCGGAGAGGAAGAACGATTCCTGGATCTCGCCGCGGAAGGCGGCTAGTCGGACCCGGCCCGCGCGGAGGCGCGGGACCCGAACCGGACATCGAGGAGGGAAGTCATGAGCCTGCGTTCACGAATCACGGGTACCGGAATGTGTGTCCCCGATCGCGTCGTCACCAACGCGGATCTCGTCGAGATGATGGATACCACCGATGAGTGGATCCAACAGCGCACGGGCATCCGCGAGCGACGCTGGGTCGAAGACGGCCAGAAACCCTCCGACCTCGCCTTCGGTGCGACCCGCGCTGCCCTCGAGAACGCCGATCTCGAGATCTCCGACATCGATTGCATCCTGCTCTCGACGCTTTCCGGAGAACACGACTTTCCCGGCACCTCGTTCTTCCTGCACGAGAAGATCGATGCGGGCGACATCCCCTGCATCGATCTCCGTGCCCAATGCAGCGGCTTCCTCTTCGGACTCCAGATGGCCGACGCGCTGGTGGTTTCCGGACGTCACCGACGGGTGCTCGTGCTGGGCTGCGAGGTCCATTCGACGGGACTCGACAAGACGACGGCCGGACGCGACGTGAGCGTCATCTTCGGCGACGGCGCGGGCGCCGTCATTCTCGAAGGAACGGACGCAGCGGACGGACCGGGGCTCCTCGAAGTCCGCGTCCACTCCGAGGGCAAGCACGCGAGACGCCTCTGGACCGAAGCGCCCAGCAGCGCGGCCCCCGTCCGCCTCACCCACGAGATGATCGACGACCGCAGGATCTATCCCTTCATGGACGGCCGCTTCGTCTTCAAGCATGCCGTGACGCGCATGCCCGAAGTCCTGCTGGAGACCCTCAACGCCGCGAGCGTCAAGCTCGACGAGGTCGACCTCTTCCTCTTCCATCAGGCCAATCTGCGGATCAACGAATTCGTCGCCCAGAAGCTCGAGATCCCGGAATCGAAGCTCGTCAACAACATCCAGCGCCTCGGCAACTGTTCCGCCGCCGCGCTCCCGATCCTGCTCGACGAAGCGGCCCGCGAAGGACGGCTCGAAGCCGGACAGCTCGTCTCGCTCACCGCCTTCGGCTCGGGCTTCACGTGGGGGTCGGCCATCCTGCGCTGGGGGTGAGACGGCCCGATCCAGCCCCTGGGATGAACCCGCCCGGACTTCCCCCTCAGCAGAGACCGATCGGACATCGACCCGCTTTGCGTCGGGCGGAAAATGCCGCATTGCATCAACCCCCAACTTCTCGATCGGGTTGATCTTTCAATTTTTCGCCTGCTTCTCTTGATCGAATGACGCGACGCGTCTAGACTGCTGCCGAAGCGAAGACGCGCCCCTTCGCGGCGGATCCATTCGGCTGACAGGACGCGTCTCGCCCCAACCGAAATCAGATCACCGCGAATCGGGGTTTCCGCGCCTGCTCCCCAGGGCTGCCGGCGAGATCCGGGTCCTGGAGGCGACCGGAGGCGAAGGAAGCGCCCGGCGTGCATACCCGATCACGAGATCGGATCTGGAGGAATCGACATGACGCAGAGCAAGACCCGCAACAAGTCCCGGGGCGGGAAGACGAACCGACGACGAACGACGACCCCCCAGCGGCGCACGAAGCGCCGCACGAGCGATTGGGATTGGGAGGATTTCCGACCCGAATGGGCGAACGAAGGGCTCGAACGCATCAGCGCCGAGCTCGAGAAATGGAGCGACGAATTGCAGTCCCGAAGTGAAAGATTCCGCAGGGAAAGCCAGAAGCGGATCGAACAGGGCGTGAAGCAGGTCCAGGACGAACTGCGGAAGATCCCGGTCATCAAGAAGGCGGAGAAGCTGCGCCATGAGATCGAAGACCGCGTCGAGAAGAACATCGACGCCGGCGTCGATCGGGTCTACACGCGGCTGAAGCTCGCCCGCCTCGACGAGGTCAAGAAACTCGAGCGGAAGATCGCGCAGCTGAACCGGAAGCTGCAGGCCCTCGAGAAGGAAATGGCCGCCTGACGACGATGCGAAAGCGGGCGCGTCCGCCCTGCGCCGTGCGCGGGCGGACGCGCCCGCTTCAGTCGTCGCCGCGATCGACGGATTCGAGGGCGGCGGCCAGATCGTCGAGCACGCGCTGTTCCTCTTCGGTGATCCCCGCTCGGGGATCGATGGATGTATCGGGTTCGAAGGGGCGGACGTCCATCTTGGCGATCCGCCGGGCCTCTTCGAGAAGCCGCTCTTCACTCAGACGAGCGATCCGGCTGTCACTTTCAGCCAGGGCGCAGGCAAGCAGCTTCCGCCAGCGCTGGAGCGCCTCGGTCGGCGGTTCCTTGGCCAGCCAGCGGCGCAGGGTGGAGCGGCTGAAGTCGCTGAACTGATTGAATTCGAGGTCCTTGGCGGCTTCGAGGACGGCGGCCCGTTCGGCCGGCGTGACCCGCCCGTCGGCCCAGGCGACTTCGACGAGGGGCGCCAGGGCCAGGGCAGCGAGACGCTCGATCTCTTCAGGGGGTGTCGACACTGCGGAGCTCCCGATGCGAGTCGCGGGAGTATAACCGCCCGCTCAGCGACAGCCGGCCTCCCGTTCGGCATCGAGGATCTCGAGCGCCATCTCGACGGAGCCCTCGGTCATCCGAAGCACCTCTCGTGCGCGCTCGCGGTCGACCGCTGCGAGCTCCATCACGATCCGCACGGCCCGCCCCCGGAGTTTGCTGGACACGGGCGAGACATGGGTCATGTGGTGACCCCGCACCCGACCCAGCCGGACCATCACGGTCGTCGAGAGCGCCGACAGGATCATCTTCTGGGCCAGCCCGCCTTTCATCCGTGTCGATCCCGCAACCACCTCCGGGCCCACGCGCGGCGCGATCGAGATCTCGACGGATTCGGCCAGCGGCGAGTCGGGGTCGCACGAGAGTCCGATCGTCCGCGCGCCCAGCTTCGTCGCGGCATCGATCGCGCCGAGCACGAAGGGCGTCGTTCCGCTCGCGGAAATGCCCAGCACGACATCGCCGAGGGTCAGGCCCCGTTCCTCGAGCGCGAGGGCTCCGGCCATGGCGTCGTCCTCGGCGTCTTCGACCGCGACGCGAAGCGCGCGATCCCCGCCCGCGATCACCCCCTGCACGACGCGCGCCGGCAGTCCGTAGGTCGGTGGGATCTCGGACGCGTCGAGCACGCCGAGCCGACCACTCGTTCCAGCGCCGACGTTGAACCAGCGCCCGCCCCCGGCGAGCGAGCAGGCCAGGACCTCGACGGCTTCGGCCATCCGCGGCAGGACCTGGCCCACCGCGGCATGGGCCACGGCGTCTTCGGCATGGATGAGCCGCAGGATCTCTTCCGGGGCCATCTCGTCGAGTGCGCGGGAATCCGGCAACGACGCTTCGGTCGGACGTCCATCGGCCATGGAAGTCGTTTCGGCCGCCTTCGCGCGAACTGAAGACGTCGTCGCGCAGCGACCCGTCCGTGGGCCGTCTAGACTTGCCCGATGTCGTTCAGCGTCCCGAAATCGACTCTCGAGAGCCTCGAATGGGAACGTGTCGTCGGGAAGTTGCGCGCGTGTTGCCGCTCGCCGCTCGGACGCGGCCTGCTCGCCGACGCTTCGGGCGCGATGCTATTCGAATCGGATGACGAGGGCGTGCGCGCCCGGATGCGCGAAACCTCCGAGGCCCGCGCGCTCCTCGAGCGCGACATCCTTCTTCCCCTGGGCGGTTGCATCGACCTCGAGCCGCTTCTCGCGCGAGCGGAAAAGGGATTCCTCCTCGAAGGCGCGGAGCTGGTCGAACTGGGAACGACCCTCTCGGCGATGCATGCCTCCCGGCGACTCCTCGACCGGAATGCCGACGAAGCCCCCGCCCTCGCTTCCCTGGCGCGGAAGATCGAACCCCAGATCGGACTCGCAGAGGTCGTCGAGAGGTGCATGGACCCGAGCGGAGACGTTCGGGATGCCGCCTCGGCCACGCTCGCACGCGCGCGCGAAGAGGTTCGCCGGCGATCGTCGATGTTGAAGCGTCGGATCGAACGGGCGATCGGACACGAAGACATCGCCCCCCATCTCTCGGATCGCTTCTATACGGTCCGGAACGAGCGTTTCGTGCTGCCGGTCCGGGCCGCCGCCAGGGGACGGGTCCGGGGCATCGTCCACGATGCATCGCGCTCGGGGACGACGATCTACGTCGAACCCGAGGACATGATCGAACCGAACAACCTGCTTCGACAGGCTGGATTGACGGTCGAGCGCGAGATCCAGCGCGTCCTCCGGGAGCTCTCGTCGGCGGTCGCCGACACGGCGGGCCCGATCCGCGAAAGCCTGGCCTGGCTCGCTCGCCTCGACCTCGCTTTCGCACGGGGGATCCATTCGCGAGAAACCGGAGCGGTCGAGCCCGAGATCGGCCGTGAGGGCATCTTCGAATTGCCGGCGCTTCGCCATCCCCTCCTGCCCGCAGACGGATGCGTCGCCAACGATCTCCGGGTGGGCGGGGATTTCGCAGTCCTGCTGCTTTCCGGACCGAATGCGGGAGGCAAGACCGTCGCGCTCAAATCCGTCGCGCTCGCCGCGCTGATGGTGCGCGCGGGCATGCACGTGCTGGCCGGTCCGGGCGCACGGGTCGATCTCGCGGATCGGGTCCTGGCGGAGATCGGTGACCATCAGGACATCCGCGAAAGCCTTTCGACGTTTTCCGCGGCCATGACGGCACTCGCCGGGATCCTGCGCGATGCGGGTCCGCATGTCCTCGTCTGTCTCGATGAGATCGGTGTCGGAACCGATCCGTCCGAGGGGGCCGCGATCGCCCAGGCGACCCTCGAGGCCCTCGCCGACGCGGGGGCGCGCGTCGTCACGACGACCCACTACAACCTGCTGAAGGAAATGGCCGAGATCGACCCGCGCTTCGAGAACGCGAGCGTCGAATTCGATCCCCGGACCCTCGCCCCGACCTATCACGTGCGGATCGGCTCGCCCGGCGCATCCTCGGCGTCGGCCGTCGCGGCGCGGATGGGGCTGCCCCGGACCGTCCTCGCTCGCGCGGCCGCCCTCCTCGATCGGGAAGACCGTCGACTCGATCGGATGTTGAGCGAGCTCGCTGCCACCCGAGCCGGCCTGGAGGCGGAACGGAGGGCCGCCGAGGCGCTGCGCGCCGAAAGCGACGCGCTTCGGGAGCAGTACCGCGCGAAACTGGCGCGTCTGCGGGAAAGACGCGACGAGCTTTTCGTCGGAATGCGCCGTGACCTCGAGGCGGCCTTCCGGGAGGCCCACTCCGAGGTGGCCCGAATCGTCGCGGATCTCCAACGCACGCCGTCTTCGAGACGCGCCGCACGGGCACGCGAGGAACTGGAGGTCGTCCGGGAAGAAGCCGGGCGACATCAGGCCGAAAGCGGACTCGTGCCGGAGCCGACCGTTGTGGAACGCGCCGTCGACCCGATCGACTGGTCCCGGATTCGTGCCGGCGATCGGGTTCGCGCGCCGGGAGGGGGTGTCGGGACGCTGCTCTCGCTTCCGGACAAGAAGGGCCGCGTCCGGGTCCAGATCGCCGGAGCGAAGCTGATGGTCCCGCACGACCAGCTCGCGGCGACGACCGAAAACAATCGGGAGCGGTCGCGCCCTGCCTCGCTCGGGACGGAAGGACCCTCCCCAGCCCACCCGGATCGGTCCGCCGGGAGCGGTGGCGCCGGAGGCCTCGCCGAGGTCGATCTGCGCGGTCTTCGCGTCGACGAAGCCCTCGATCGCCTGGATCGGGCCCTCGACCTCGCGACCGCCGAAGGACGCGACGCGATCCGGATCATCCATGGAATCGGAACGGGTGCCCTTCGAAGCGCGGTGCGCGAACATCTTCCCCGTTCGCCGCATGTCGTCGACTGGATGGAGTGCCCGCGTGAGGAAGGCGGCGCCGGGGCGACGCGCGGAATCCTCCGAAAGGATTGAGATCGGTGTCCGAGGACGAAGAATCGCCGGAGGATTTTCCGGGTGTCGACGACTTGATCGGCAGCTTCATGAAGGAGGCCTCCCTCTGGCCCGTGCTCGTCGTCGTGATCGCCAGCGGGGGCGCGTTCGGCGCGGCGATGCTCGTCCTGACTTTCGTCGACCGGAATCCCTTCGCGGCGGCGGCCATGCTGCTGGTCGCCGGCCTGTGCCTCGACGTGGTCTTCCAGGCACGGCGCCATGGCCGCTACCGCCATGCGGCAAGACTCATCGGTCTCATCTGGTGCATGGCGATCGCCTTCGCGGCCCTGGCCATCTGGACGGGCATCGCCTGACGGACCACCTGGACGACGGAAGCCGACGCAGGCGACCCGCCAGGGCCGGAATCAGGCGCGGGCGAGATCCATCGCGAGGGCTCTCGCCGCGCGCAGCCCGGAAAGCGACGCCGCCTCGAAGCCCGGACCAGCAAGATGGTCGCCGGCCCAGTAGAGCCGACGCCCCAGGGCGCGCCGATCCCGCTGGACCTTCTGGAAGGTCGCGAGACGCCGATAGGCGCCGACCCCGAAAAAGGGCACAGAAGAGCGGCCGAGACGCGAGGTCAGCATTCTTTCCCCGGTTCCGGGAAGCACCCGTTCGAGCGAACCGAGCAGGTTCTTCTCGACGACGTCGTCCGCCATCGAAGACCACCGCTCGGCAAAGACGTCCCGGGCCAGCGCGACGATCTGGCTATGCCCCTCGATCACCCGCCCGCCGGGCTGCCCCGGTTCGACCACGAGCGAGGCAAGGGCAGAACCCTCGCGCCGGGGAATGCGGATCTCCCGGGGCAGACCCCCGTCGACGCCTTCGAGGGCGACCGAGAGCGTCATGACCGTGCGCTCCTGGACCCGGGCGAAGAAATCCCGCTCCGCCGGGGTCTGGAGGGCCCGCGTGAGACCGGCCGCTCCCGAGGGTCCTGTCGCGACGACGACCGCATCGAAGCATGCCTCCGACCGCTCGCCCCGGGCGTCATTCGCCTCGAGCCTGAAGCCCCCGCCCGCTTCTTCGTCGATCCGCGACACCCGTGTCGCCCGACGGATCGAAAGCCCCTCGGCCGCCGCCTGGGCGAGTTCGAGAAGGGGACGTCGCGGAAGTCCCGGCGTGGCCGGACGCCGTTCACCCAGTCCCAGGGTGCGGACCTGCAACAGGAGTGCGACCCGGGAGAGCTCTTCGACCGAATCTCCGTGGATGCCCTGGATCTCGGGCGTCAGCCAGGATTCGAGGGCGCCCCGACCGAAATAGAGAACGACGTGATCGCGTACGCTTCGATAGTCGAGATCCGCGGCGAGTTCGGGAAACATCGGATCGAGCTGTTTCGCATAACGGGCCATCAGCCGCCGCCAGCGCAGCAGTTTCGGCCGCTCCCAGAGTGGCGGACCGGGAATCCGGGCCGCGCCGCGAAGGTTGAGGCCGTCGACCGGAGTCGTCTGTCCGCCGCGGTACAGCATCGGCTGGACGGGTCTCAAGGGAAGCAGCGAGTCGGCCGCCCCGACCTGTCGGGCCCAGCCCGCCAGGGAACCGTCCCGCCCGGCGAGCACCGGCCAGGCGGCATCCATCCAATGTCCCGCACACCACTCACCGATCGCGCGCCCCCCCACCTGCTCGCGGGCCTCGAAGACCGTCACGTCGAATCCATGGCGCACCAGCTCGGTCGCCGCGCGCAAACCCGACAGTCCGGCGCCGATGACCCCGACCCGGGCTGGAATCCCTCGCGACGCCTCGCGGTCCGACGCTGCCGGCGACCCGGTCCGGCGCTTCATCGACCGGCCTCGCGACCCTTCGAAAGAACGTCGATCACGTCCTGCAGGGTCGTGAAGGGAACGTAGTCGCGACCGAGTTCGTCCAGGGCCGGGGCGAGTGTGTCCTTCGCGAAGGCGAGATCGGCTTCGAGGGCTCCGCACAGATCCGACACGCGACCATTTCCGATGTGGATGCAGAAGGCGTCGGGATTCGCCTTCCGATGGCTCGCAATCAGGCCCCGCTTGCAGCTTCCGGTTCCGCAGCCACAGGCTTCGTTCGGACGACCGGGAGCGAGATGCCAGGTATCGCCCTCGTATTCGAGATGGTTGGCGCTGTACTCGAAGCGGATGTGATGGATCGCCTGGAGCCGTTCGAGATTCCAGTCGAAGCCGTCCGACAGGATGCGGAAGGGAATGCCCTCGTTCTCGCAATAATCGAGGAGGGAGCGGGCGGCCGGATCGAGATCGATCGTCTCGAGAAAGCGATCGAGTTCCTTCTCCGGAAGGCGCAGCCCATCGAGCAGCGCCATCACGTAGGTCCAGGCCGTGAATTCCCCCTGCTCGAAGCGCCGCCAAAGGCGCTTCCGCTTCTCCGGAACGAGCTGCTGCGCCAGGGTCGACCCGACGTCCTGGACGGAGAAGGTCCCGTCGAAATCGCAGAAGACAGCGAGCGGACGATCGGCGGGGATCGTGGGATTTTCCAGCTCTGTCAAGGGAACTCTCCGAGCGGTCGCGTCGGCTGTGGGTAGCGCATCCCGCTGCTGGCGGGAATGCGCCCCGATGGGGCACGACCTCCGTCGCTTTCTCGGGTTCTCAGGCGCATACCCCTCGGGTCATCGACAAGGCTCCCCCCGTCGACGTCGAGCACGGATGACGTCGAGCGCAGTTCCCCGATCGCGGGTCGTCGACGGCCGGATCGGGAAAGCGCCGCGATACGACCTCCCCGACGCCAAATTGCGGCACCCGCCGATTCGGACTGCCCTTCCCCTGCGGAGGCCCTGCAAGCGCCCTACGCGGGCAGGATCCAACCGGGCCGCCCCGAGGCAGGCCCTTCCCACTGAGCGCCCACGAGGACGACCCGGAGGCGATCAGGGGGATTCGACCCCGACTTGGCACAGGGCTTGCTCTTTCACGCCTTCGATATGGCGGGGCGCTTCCGAGGAGCGGGCCCCCGTTCCCGCGCCCGGGCTGGCTACCCCTCCCTTCGCACACTTCGTGCGAGGAGCCGGCCCGGGCGCTCTTCTTCCCGCACCCGGTCGGATCTCCCCTGCTCCTCCGCCGGATACCCGGTCCCGCCACGGCGCGAGACGACGGCGGCCCTCCGCCTCCTCCCCCATCATCCGCCAGGACCGCCGAAAAGCCTCGATCCGACGTACACTGCGCCCTCGATGGGGGCCCGGAAGACTGCAGAGCGGAATCCCGCCCGCCGGAAAGGCGCCAGGCGGAACGTCAAGACGGGATCGCTTCCGCCGATCCTGCCCCGACCCGTCCGGGTCCGGCGGCGAGCCGGCGGATTCCGATTCATCGAAGGGATGCCCCTTTTCCTGCCCGCGCGCGACCCCGCCCTCGACCGCTCGCTGCTCGTGGCAGCGACCCGGGCCCGGGCGCGGATTCTCGAGCAGACCGGAATCACGCTCCACATCGAACGGTCCCGATCCCCTGCCCTCGACTCGCCACACATCGTCTGCCGGATCGATCGTCGGGCGGCCCTCTCGCCGGGGAAGGCCACGGCGCGCGATGCCTACCGCCTGACGGTCCGCACCGGGGGCATCGAGATCGCAGCCCCGTCGGTCGCGGGCCTGCGCCACGGTCTCCAGACGTTGTGCCAGCTCGCGACCCCGAGCGGGCGGGTGCCGGCCCTCGACATCCTCGACCAGCCCGATTTCGAAAACCGGGGAATCATGCTCGACGTTTCGCGCGGGAAGGTCCCCACCCATGAAACCCTCGAGTCCCTGATCGAACTCTGTTCCGATCTCCGCGTGAACGTCCTCATGCTCTACGTCGAACACACGTTCGCGTTCCGGAAGCATCCCGAGATCGGAGCCGGGTCGAGCCCCCTCACGGCCGAATCGGTCCTTGCCCTCGACGCTTTCGCGGCCGATCGGGGGGTCGAGCTGATCCCCTGCCTCCAATCCCTCGGACACATGGAGCGCGTGCTTTCGATCGACCGATACGCTGGACTCGCCGAGAGCGAACGACACTGGTCGGTTTCGCCCGGCCATCCCGGAACGATCCGCTTGCTGTCGGATCTCTACGACGAATTCCTTCCCCTCT
>DRKE01000481.1 GCA_011051925.1 Deltaproteobacteria bacterium | reverse complement strand
GTCTCGAGATCGAGGCCCGCTCCGCCGTACTCCTCGGGAATGCACATGCCGACCCAGCCCAGCTCGGCCATCCGGCGCCAGAGATCCCCGTCGAGTCCGGAGTCCCCCTCGGTCATCTCCCGAACCCGTTCGAGGGGAACCTCCTCGTCCAGGAACTTGCGCACTTCAGCGCGGAGCAGGTCCTGCTCTTCGGTGAACCCGAAGTTCATGGTTGATCTCCTGAAAAGCGATGTGGCGCGCGATAGCCTATTTTCGACACGAAACGTATTCTTTCGGCCACATTCAGTCGGTGGATCGAAATCGCCGGATCCGCCGGTCGTCAGCCCGACGGGCCCGCGCGGACACGCCTTGACGGCAGGCCGCCAAACAGGAGCCAACATAGGAAATGGAGTCCGCCCAGGCGACCAGTCTGGCGGTGCTGGCGGGCGAAGCGGGCTCCGCCACGACGCACCGATTCCAAGCCAACGGCCACGGGGAACGACCGCACCTCCCCGGCTGGACACCCCCGGGGACACTCAATGCGATCCCATTCGCGAAATTCTCAGTTCTTCATCAGCGTTCCGCGGGAAATCTCCGGGTTTCGTCGGCTCCCTGCCCCACTCGTTAGGCTGATGACCGTCGCGGCGATGCTGGTCCTGGCATCCGCCCTCCCGGCCCGACCGGCGGATGAGCCCGGCCAACAGGGTGGGCGGCGGATCCGGACAGGGCCCAAGGCTCCCCAGCGAGCCCTGGATGGTGTTCTGCTGGAGCAACCCGTTCCGTCCCATGCGCGGACCGGCCTCGCAATCGACGAGACGGGAAGGAGCATCCGTGCCAGACCAGGCCAACCGATTTCCGTTGGACTCGTGGGGTGCCCCGGGTGTACGGTGGTCCTGGGCGCGATCGGCGGCTTGTTTGTCGATGTCGAGACCTGGGTCCCGCCGCGGAATCGCCGGGAACGGGATCGACGACCTCGCAGGAAACGGATTCCCGATGATCGCTGATCGAGGGGACTCGTCCGGCGGCGACCTGCCGATCGCTTCGATTCGGACGAGGCCACCGACGCACATGGAGTCCTGACGTGCGCCAGATCCGATTCGCGGAATTCGATCTCGATGTCGAACTCTTCACGCTCCAACGAGCGGGCGAACCGGTCGAAATCGGCCAACGGACACTCGATCTTCTCATCTGCCTGATCCAGAACCGGGATCGCGTCGTCGATACCGAGTTCCTGCGACGCGAGGTCTGGCAAGCGGCCGCTCTCAGCTCCGCCACGATCCCGACCTGCATCCGAGAACTCCGCCGGGCCCTCGGCGACGACGCCTCCTCCCCTCGATTCATCGAATCCAGACGAGGCCGTGGCTATCGATTCCTCCCGGAAATCGAAAACGTCTCGACCGTCCAGTGCTCACGCCTCGAACCCTTCGAAGAATTTCCCTTCGTCGGCCGAAGTACGGAGATGAATACGCTCCAGAAGACACTTCAGTCTTCGCTCACCGAAGCGCGATTCAATCTCGTCCTGATTCGGGGCGAGGCGGGAATGGGGAAGACCCGTCTCCTGACCGAGTTCCTGAAGGTCCTTCCACCCGACATCCCCCGCTACATGGCCCACGGATCGAGCGTCGAAGGAACACCGGCCTTCTGGCCCTGGACGAAGATCCTGCGCGAGGCGCTCGCGGCACAGAAGGGAACCAACAGACAACTCGTCGAAAACGCCCAATCTCTTTCCACCGCGTTTCCCGAAATCCAGCACTCGGTCGACACGACCTATCCGACCGTTGCCAGTCTCGACCGCTTCTCGATTCTCTCGCATTGGGCCCGCACGATCCGCTCGATCTCCCGAAATGCCCCACTCGTCCTGGCGCTCGAAGACCTTCATCGCGCGGACTTCAGCAGCCTCGCGCTCATCAACTGGATCGCTGAAGAATTGTCGTTCGATCCCGTCGTGATCCTCGCGACCCACCGCCCGTCGATCGAGACGACCAATGCCACCCGTGGCCTCTCGGAAATCGCAAGCCTGCCCCGATGCACCAACATCGACCTCTCGCCGCTGACTGCCGAAGACATCTCGTGCCTCCTCGACCCCTTGAGCGTCGACCGGGCCACCCTCAGCGAAGCCCTCCGCTCCAGAACCATGGGAAACGCGTTCTACGTCACCCACCTGATCCGCTTCATCGATGCGAGGCCCGACTCCGAATCGACCGAATCCCTCGTATCCGCCCTTCCTTCGAACGGCAAGGAGATCGTCGACCGCCAACTCTCCGACCTCCCCGCAGATACCCGCGATGCCCTCGCCGTCGCTTCCGTGGCCGGCCGCTTCTTCTCCGTCCAGACGACGGCGGAGATCCTCGGGATCGATGGAACCAAACTGCTCGCCCGACTCGAACCGGCGCGACTCGGCTGGATCATCAGGGAAGAAGGTCGACAATTCGAGTTCAGCCATGCCCTCCTCCAGGAAGCGCTCTACCAGTCCATCGAATCCTCCCGACGTCGCGAGATCCATCACCACCTCGCCCGACACCTGATCGGACAAAGCGACTCCCATTCCTCTCTCATCTCGGATCACCTGCTGAAAGCCATCCCCCTCGCAGAACCGTCTGAAGCACGCTTCTACGCGATCCAGGCTGGCCGCGACGCCGCAACCCGCTTCGCCTACGCCGAAGCCCAGACCTTCTTCCGCAGAGCCCTCGACCTCCTCGACTCCGACCCCGAATCCACGCCGACCATCCGCTGTGAAATCCTCCTCGAATACGCGAACGCCCAGCTCTACACCGGCGACCGCGAAGACGCCCGCCGAACCCTCCTCGACGCCGCCAATCTCGCCCGCCAGACCGGCTCCCCCCAGCTACTGGCAGCATGCGCCCTGCAACTGGCGCCGGACTATCTATCCATCGAAGTCGGAGCATACGATCTCACACTCATTCATCTAACCGAAGAGGCGATCGCGATAACCCCGAGTTCCGATCCTGCAACGCGATCAACCCTATTGGCTCGGCTGTCACAAGCAATCGGGTGGCTAGGCGCTCCAGAGCAACGTCGAAAAATAGTCGCTGAAGCCCTAGCCCTAGCAAGAGACTGTCGAGATGCGAATGCCCTGTCAGCCGCCCTGTCGGCCCAAGCCGACTTTCTCGCCAGCACTGACCGTGCCAAAGAGCGGATTCGCGTACTGAATGAACTTCGAAGAGTCATGCAGCTAAACAACGAGACCCCTATCCCGGCAAGACTCGTTCATCATACACGGATGATCTCCGCCCTCCTCGAGGTTGGCGAGTTCGCAAGGCTCGACGCGGAGAATGACGCGTGCCGCGAGCTGGCTTCAAGAACTGAGATAGCGCACTTCATATGGTATCCGGAGTCTACAGACTCCATGCGATCCCTGATGAAGGGAAATCTTGAGGAGAATAAGCAACTAGCAGACCGCTTTACCGAGATTCAACGACTAAGCCCTGACTCCAACGTTATTCAAGGGTATGCATCTCAGCAGTTCTACAGACAGATCGAACGCG
>DRKE01000480.1 GCA_011051925.1 Deltaproteobacteria bacterium | reverse complement strand
CGTTTCGCGGCTTCGACGTCTCCCTCCTCGGCCCAGCGTCGCGCGAGCTCATGCTCCTCTTCCCGCGAGATCGGCGCATGATTCCGGAGCTGGGACATGTAGGCCGTGAGGGCGCTGGCCTGGGCTGCTCCGACGTCATTCGACGAATCGGGGATCGGGACGGGCAGGGCCACCGTCTCCGCCGCCGGGACGGGAAGGATTTCCACGTCGGGGACGTCGGGGGGCGTGGCCGCAGTGCGTCCGTCGGCGGCGTCGGCTACTTCGGCGAGCTCCGGCTCGGGAAGTTCGACGGCGAGATCCAGGATCTCCGTCTCGCCAGCATCGCTGGCGGGGCGTTCTTGGATCGGGTCGTGGGGGGAGGCATGGCGGGGTTTCATGTCTTGACCGACCGCCACGGTAGCAGAACGCGCGACGGGATCCGAAGGCCGGACCGCGCCGCGCATTCTGCTTGATTCCGCCTCCCGTCTACGCCGGCAGAGGCACTCCAGGGCGCCCCGCCGGACTTCTTCCGCGATTCGTTCGGAGGGCTCTCCCTACGATCCGGAGGTGGACGGGAGGATCGGGGCTACTGCTTGAGCGAGCGGATGAAGGCGACGAGATTGTCGAGATCCGCGTCGCTCAGGCCCTGGATCGGCGCCATCATCGGCGAGCCGCCGAAGACGAGCGCGCCCTTCGTGATCACTTGCTTGAGATCCGCGTCCGTGCCCGGGGTCCCGTCCTTGTCGGCGTCGAACTTGAACTCGCCGACCGTGAAGTCCCGGGGTGCGGGCTGGCCGGCTGCTGCGAGCGCCTTGCCCGTCGGGCCGTCGCCCTTGCCGCTCTCGCCGTGGCAGGACACGCAGAGGGCCATGAACTTGGCTTTGCCTGCAGCCACGTCCCCGGCGAAGGCGACGCCTGGGATCGTGCTGCCGATGGCGAAGGCCGTGAGCATCAAGGCGGTCGTGAAGAATCGAGTCATGGGTGTCTCCTGTCGATTTCGGTCTCGGTTGTCTCGTCCAAAAGCGCGCTGTGCGAACCTGCTCACCGTCGCTTCTCGCCGTCGTCGTACCCGTTCACGGCGCGGCAGAGAATGGTTCCCCAACCCCCGAACGTCGAGGGGTGCAACGGAAGGTTGCGTTTGTCTCAATGCGGACTCCGTGGTTTTCGTCACAACGGCGTCGTCGTCGTATCCGGTCCAACCCCGAGAGGCGAGGAGGGAAACACTGTCCCGCGTCTACACCGTTCCGGGTCATGCGCATCGGCTGCGGACCCAGTCCGTCAACATCCGCACCCCGACGCCCGTTCCGCCTCCGCAATGAAGCGGGGTCCGGGTGGCGGTCATCCCGGTTCCCGCGATGTCGAGATGGACCCAGGGCGTCTCGCCGACAAAACCCCGGAGAAAGGCGCCGGCCGTGGAGATGCCCGCATCCCGTCCCCCGGCGTTCTTCCAATCGGCGACCTTGCTGCGCATCGCCTTTTCATGCGCATCGAGCAGGGGCATCGGCCAGATCGTCTCGCCCGTCCGCTCGCCCGCCGCGCGCAACTCGTCGAGCAGATCGTCGTCATTGCCGAGGCCGGCGGTCGCCCAGCGGCCGAAGGCCATCATCGCGGCACCGGTCAGCGTGGCGACATCGATCATGGCGTCCGGCGCGAAGGATTCCGTCGCGTGGTGGAGGGCGTCGGCGAGCACGAGTCTCCCCTCTGCGTCGGTGTTGACGATCTCGACGGTCTGGCCCGAAGCGGTCTCGATGATGTCGCTCGGCCGGTAGGCGGTTCCGCTCGGCATGTTCTCCGCCGCGGCGATGACGCCGACGACATGGATCGGCAGGTCGAGCAGCGCGATGGCCCGCATCGCGCCGAAGACCGTCGCGGCTCCCGACATGTCGTGCTTCATCTCCAGCATCCCACTCGCGGTCTTCAGCGAAAGCCCGCCCGAATCGAAGGTGATGCCCTTTCCGACGAGCGCGAGGGTGCCCGCCTTCTTCCGCTTCGGTGTCGCGCCGTGTTCGAGGACGATCATGCGCGGGGGGTGGACGCTGCCCTGGCCGACGGCGAGGATCGCGCCGAAGCCACGGCGCTCGAGCTCGGGCACCGCCATGACCCGGCAGCGGAGACCGACGGAGCGCGCCATCCGGCGGCATTCGCGCGCCAGGGTTTCGGGATAGAGGCTGTTCGGCGGCTCGTTCGAGAGATCGCGCGCGAGGAGTTGGCTTTCGGTGACCTGGACCGCTTCTCGAAGATCGGCGCGCAGACGCGTGATCGACGGGACCTTGCGCACGTAGACCAGTTGGAGCGAGGCCCTGGTCTTGGATTTCTTCTGCTTCCGGCCCGTCTTGTAGCGATCGAACTGGTAGGCCCCGAGCAGGGCACCCTCGGCCAGGCGGGGGGCCGATCGTTCGGCACCGAAGCCCGCGCCCGGCGGAATCACGAGCGCGACCCGTCCCGCATTCTCCTGGCCCGTCTCGCGTCCGACCCGTCCACCGAGGAGGCGCAGGACGCTGTCATCGATCTTGTCGGCTTCACCCACCCCGAGCAGGATGCAGCGGACGAGGTCACCTCCCTTCGGGCCATAGATCACCAACCGGTCCTCCCTGCCGGCCGCGAAATCGCCAGGGGCGAGGGCATCGGAAAGGCGCCCACCGAAACGCCGGTCGAGGGCGCCCAGCCCCTGTGGCAGGCGCTGGGGCGTTTCCCCGCGGCGCGCGATCGGAATGATCAGGGTCTCCGCGCGGACTTCACCGGCTCCGCCGGCAGCGATCTGGATTCGAATGGTCATGGAACTCCTTCTCCCCTAGATTTCGCGGCACCGCGATCCGTCGCGCGGTGTCACGCATGGCTGGCGACCCATCCCCCGAAACGCCAATCGGGGTCGGGCGCCTTGACGAGATCGATCAGAACACGACGGACGACGAACGCTTGGCGAAGGGGGGAACGCCGTGAGCTTCGACCTGATCAGCCTGATTCTTCAGGCCGGTCTCATCGTCAAGCTCGTCCTGCTGGTGCTGGTTGTCTTTTCCGTCATCTCCCTCGGCATCATCGCCGCGAAGTGGCGGGAACTGCGCGCTGCGGATCAGGATAGCGAGGCCTTTCTGGAGGTCTATCAAAGAGCCGGATTCAGTGAGACCTACGATGCCGCGAGACATCTCGACCGGAGTCCCCTGGCGGTCGTTTTCCTGGTGACGAGCCGGGCGCTCCAGACGGCGCGGGAGCGAAACGCCACGGATCGGTCCCGTGAGGCGCTGCTCAAGCAGCTCGAGCGGACGATCGCATGGACCGCGACCGCCGAAGCCCGGCGTCTCGAGCGCGGCATGCCCTTCCTGGCGACGACGGGGAGTACCGCGCCCTTCATCGGCCTCTTCGGGACGGTCGTCGGCATCATCCAGGCCTTCGAGAGCATCGGCCGCGCGGGACAGGCCTCCCTGGCCGTGGTCGGTCCAGGCATCGCCGAGGCGCTCGTCGCGACTGCCGTCGGATTGCTTGCCGCGGTTCCGGCCACGATCGCCTACAACGCGTTCGGGAGTCGGATCGACGCGATCCTCAACCATCTGGAACGTTTCTCGAGTCAATTCCAGGAGGACCTGGCGGATCTGGTCCAGAGCCATGCCCTCCAGGCGGCACCGGGATCGGATGCACCGCAGGTCGTGCGTGGCGAGGCGAGGTAGTTCCGATGGGGGTGCAGTTGTCGAGAGGAGGCGGACACCGCCGGCATGGGATCGGGGACATCAACGTCACGCCCTTCGTCGACGTCGTCCTGGTCCTCCTGATCATCTTCATGGTGACCGCGCCCCTGATGCTCCAGGGCATGGACGTGAACCTGCCCGAGACGACGACCCAGCCGATCCGCATGCCGAATGCGCCGCTCGTTCTCACGGTCACGAAGGATGGGCGTTATTCGCTGGCACGAAAGATCGTTCCGGCCGACGCGCTCCAGAAGAAGCTCGAAGCGGTCTTCGATGCGCGGGGCTCGAAGGAGGTCTTCCTGCGCGCGGACAAGGATGCGCCCTATGGCGTCGTCGTGAAGGCGATGGCAGCCGCGCGTCGCGCGGGCGCCACGCGGCTCGGCATCGTGACCGAGGAGGAAGGTTGAACAGGGGGCGCATGCGAGGGATCGGTGGGCCGTTCGTCCCGGAAGAGGCGGGGCGAGCGGGATGAGCGCGGGCGCGATCGACTGGTACGACGAAAGCCTCGCCGATCATCGTCGTCGCCTGCGCAACGGGATCCTGTTCTCGCTGGCGGTGCACGCGGCGCTCCTGGCGACCTTCGTGATCGCTCCGGTGCGTCCCCTCGCCCCCATGCCCGAGGTCCTCGAGGTCGAATTGATCGCCGCGCCGCCGGGTGCCCCCGCGGCGCGGCGTCCGGTCCCCCGGCCCGCCGAGGCCGAAGCGTCCCCGCCACCGGCGGAAGCGCCCGCGCCGCCATCCCCGCCCGTCGCGAAGGCGCCCGTCCAGGTCCTGCCGGAGGAGACCCCCGGCCGGATCCGCAAGGCACCGCCCGAGAACGGGAAGAAGAAGGCAGAGATCGTCGCGAAGGCCGAGCCCCCCCGCCCGCGGCGACGAAAAGAAGAGAAGCCACTCAGCTATGAGGCCGCGATGGCGGCCTTCGAGAAGGAACTGGGGCCCGACGAGGCATTGGACCTGCTCCAGCCCGCGCCGGAAGCCCATGAACCGGACGCGTCGAGCGGGCTTCCCGAACCGGCGGAGACGAATCGTCCGGGGGATGCGATCCCGCCCGAGCTCGCGGCCTGGAATCGGGCGGTCCAGCGCCGGATCCGGAACAACTGGGTGATCCCGGCCGGCTTTCGCAATCGCGGTCTGGCGACGCAACTCGAGCTTCGCCTGGCTGCGTCGGGCGACCTGATCGGAGAACCCCGGGTCGTCCGCAGTTCGGGCGATCCCTTTTTCGATGACAACGCGGTTCGAGCGGTGATGAAGGTGGCCCCCCTGCCGGCCCCGCCCGAACCCGGACGCCAGATCTTCATCTTCCGATCGGAGGCCGAGTGAACGGCCAGGGGGGAACACGGATGGGTTGGCAATGCAGGAAAGCGGCGGGCGGCCTTCCGGCGGCCGCGATCCTCCGGTCGCGGTGGCGCGTGCTTGCCGGCGATCGTCCGATGAGGGGCCTCGTGTGTCTTGTCGCGTGGGTCGTCGGATGCGTCGGACCGGCCTTCGCGCAGGATCCGCTCGCCGACGAGCAGGGGCCGGTCCCGACGCTCGAGATCACGCCGGGAAACGTGAAGGCCTTCCGGACGGCGGTGCTGCGTTTCCGAGGGGTCGGGCCACCGGTGGGCGAAGCACGGATCGTCCGTCTGCGTGAGGAGATCGAGCGGGCGCTGGCCTTTTCGAGCATCGTGCTGCCCCTCGAGCGGGAGGCCTATCTCGGTCCCGACGACAGCGGTGCGCTCGCGGGTGGGGGCGGGATCGATTGTGAACCGTGGCGGCAGAGCGGCGCGGATGCGCTGCTCGAGGGGGCCTTGCGACGCGAGGGGGATCGCCTGCGGGTCGATCTGCGGGTCTGGGACGTGGCTCGCTGCAAGAGATTGAAGATCGGGACACTCGCGGGGGATCGCGACGATCTGGCCGGTCTCGGACGCATCGTCGCCGACGAGACCGTGCTCGCACTGACGGGGACCCGGGGCGTGTCGGCGACGGAGATCGCTTTCGTCTCGGATCGGACCGGACCGCGCGAGATCTATGTGATGGCGGCCGATGGCCGTGACCAGCGGCCCGCGACCCGGGGCGACCGGCTCAAGATGGCGCCCGAATGGGTCCCCGATGGACGCGCCATCCTCTACGTCGCATACGGGGCCGGACAACCCGGCTTCTTCCTGACCTCGCGCAGCGACCAGGTCCGACCGGGTCCGATCCTGCGCGACCTGATGCCGGGGCGGCCCAAGTACCGTGGCCGCTTCGATCCCACCGGGCAGGAACTCGCCTTCGTGTCGAGCGTCGACGGGGCGACGGAAATCTTTCGTGTCGAAAGGAAGGGGCGCAAAGCGCGTCGCCTCACCAACCATCCCGCGATCGACGTCTCGCCCTCCTGGTCGCCCGACGGTCGGCAGATCGTCTTCGTTTCGGATCGGAGCGGAGCGCCGCAGCTCTACATCATGGATCGCGACGGGGCCGGCGTCCGGCGTCTCACGTATACGGGCGCCTACAATTCCTCGCCCGCCTGGTCTCCTGACGGGCGCTGGATCGCCTACGAAACCCGCGTCCGGGGGCAGTTCGACATCTGGCTGATCGATCCGACCGGGCAGATCAACTTTCCGATCGTCGAGCATCCTCGCAGTGACGAGGCGCCGAGCTGGTCGCCGGACGGCCGCAAGATCGTTTTCAGCTCCCGTCGGCGGGGGCGCTACGACATCTACGTGATGGATTGGAACGGGGAGAACCTGAAACGCCTGACGGCCCGGTCCGGGCGGAACATCCAACCCGTCTGGGGCCCACAGGTTCGATGACAGCCTGCTAGACTCGCCGCCCCGATCGGGCCGGGCCGGCGTTCCGGGAGAGACCGAGACATGACGAGGTCCACGACAGAATCCATGACAGGGTCGACACAGCGGATGCGGGGAACGGCGCGAATCCCTGTTCTGGAGGGCGTTTCCGGGCATCTTCCCGGAAGGGCGTTCTGGTACTCCGTTGCGCGGAGCGGGGCGGCCATCGCCTTGATGGCGGGCCTGACGGGTTGTGTGACCCAGGGCGATTTCCTGCGACTCCAGGAGAAAGTGGCCGAGCTCCACCCGCCCGATCGCGACGAGCCGGATCCCTTCACCCGGATCGCGCAGCTCTCCGCCGATGTCGACGCGATGCGTCAAGAAATCCGCGATCTGAAGGGTGAGCTCGAGCTGGCCCGCAAGGAGGCTTCGGACGCCCTGGAGGAGGTGCGCCGGACGCGGATGGCCGTGGCCCAGGGCGCAGCCAGTGGACAAGAGCAGGCTGCGTCGGGCTCGGAGGCCGCCGTCGAGGCCGACGGGGGGGAGGTCGCGGCATCGCCCGTCGGGAGCCGCGTCAGCCAGCCCGATCGGGAGCTCGAGGGCTACCAGAACGCGCTCGAAGCCTGGCGGGCCAACGACTTCAAGGAGTGCATCGATCAGTTCACGGCCTTCCTGCAGGCCTACCCCACCTCCGGCTATGCCGACGATGCCGCCTACTGGCTTGCCGACTGCACGTACAAGAACGACGAATTCAAGCGGGCCGTCGTGCGTTTCAACGCCGTCGTCAGCGTCTATCCCGAGAGTCCGAAGGCACCCGATGCGCTCTACCGCCAGGGCGAATCCCTGCTCAAGCTCGGACCGAAATTTCACGAAGCGGCACGCACGGTCTTCAAGCGGGTCCAGAAGGACTATCCCGACTCGGATCGAGCCGTCCAGGCCGCCAAACAACTGGAGCGGCTCGGGCCGGGAAAGAGCTCGGGCTAGCCGCGTCGGATCCGGGGCCGTCGAACGCGACGGTCCGACCAACCTGGAAGCGCTGCTGGGAATCCCGTCGGGATCCGGGAGCGCCGAACTACCGATGGAGCAGAGCGTTGAAGAAACGTGACATGAACCGGTTCAAGAAGATCCTCGAAGCCCAGCGCGACGAGCTGCTCGGCAACGCGCAGAAGACGCTTTCAGGCGACATCCATCTCGATCCGGACGATTTTCCCGATGAGATCGATGCGGCTTCGTCGGAGATGAATCTCGCGTTCCAGGGGCGTCTCCGCGAGCGGGAGCGCCGGCTGATCGCGAAGATCGAACAGGCACTTCGCAAGATCGAAGAGGGCGTCTACGGGGAATGCGAGAGCTGCGGGGAGCAGATCTCGCTCAAACGGATCGAGGCCCGGCCCGTCGCTGAATTGTGTATCGACTGCAAGGCGGAACAAGAGGCGCTCGAAAGACGCAACGCCTGAGCGATCGGATGCCGGTCCCGCGGATCGGCCGAGGAGCCCGAGTGACCCTGTCCGAATCTCCGCTCGTCCTGGGGATCGAGAGCTCGTGTGACGAGATGGCGGCCGCCGTGTTGCGGGGCGGGCGTGAAATCCGATCCAGCGTCGTGCACGGTCAGGCCCGGGTCCATGGTCCCTACGGCGGGGTCGTTCCCGAGCTGGCCTCACGCGATCATGTCCGCGTGGTCTCGGACGTCGTCGAAGCCGCGCTGGACGAGGCGGGCCTCGTGCCGGGGGACCTCGACGGTGTCGCCGTCACGGCGGGGCCGGGTCTGATCGGTTCCCTTCTCGTGGGTCTCTCCTTCGCCAAGGCCCTGGCCTATGCCCACGATCTCCCCTTCGTGGGCGTCCATCATCTCGTCGGTCATCTCGTCGCGGCGGAGGTCGCATCGGGCGGCGACGACGCGATCCGACTCGAACCGCCTTATGTCGGTCTCGTGGTTTCGGGGGGGCATACGGCGCTCTACCGCGTCAGCGGCTCGGGTCATCCCGAGATCCTCGGCGAGACGCGGGACGACGCCGCCGGCGAGGCCTTCGACAAGGTCGCCAAGCTGCTCGATCTCGACTTTCCCGGAGGTCCCGCGGTCTCGAAGCTCGCGCAGGCGGGGGATCCCCGCGCCATCGCCTTCCCGCGTCCGATGAGCCGGCGACCCGGATTGGACTTTTCCTATAGCGGACTCAAGACGGCGGTCTCGGTCGAACTCGCCCGCCGCGGCGGGCTCGAGGCCCTGGACTTCCAGACCCGGGCCGATTTCGCCGCCTCCTTCGAAGCGGCGCTCGTCGATAGCCTCGTTGCCCGCACGGTTCGCGCGATGAGGATGGAGGGTGCGGATCGCGTCGCGGTGGTCGGGGGCGTCGCGGCGAACGCCCGATTGCGCGAGGAGATGCGGTCTGCCGGACGGCGCGAGGGATTCGAAACGATCTTTCCGCCGAGGGAATTGTGTACCGACAATGCCGTCATGATCGCGGCGGCGGGGACCCGGCTGCTCCAGCGCGGCGTGCGCGACGACCTTTCCCTCGAAGCCTTCTCGCGCGTTCCGATCGCCCGGACCCCCTGGCGGGATCCGGATCCGGAGGCGTCGTCGCTGGGCTCGCCCGATCGCAGGTCGGCGACCGGATGAGGCTCGGGCGCCTCCGCGAACTGCTCGATCTGCATGGGCTGCGGCTCTCCCGGGATCTCGGACAGAATTTCCTGATCGATGCCGATCTGGCCGACGAACTCGCGCGGCGGGCCGGGGCTCGGGCGGGGGATCTCGTCTTCGAGGTGGGGACGGGACTCGGCGTCCTGACCCGGGCGCTGGCGGCGCGTGTGGACCGGGTCCGGAGCGTCGAGATCGATTCGGGACTGGTTCGGGTGCTGGAGGCCGAATCGCTCCTGCCCGGCAATGTCGATCTGGTCCATGCCGACGCACTCGAGATCGATTGGCCGGCCTGGCTGGAGGCGGCGGATCGCCCCGTCCGCCTGATCGCGAATCTGCCCTACTCGGTCGCGACGCCCCTGCTGCGTCGACTCCTGGATCTTCGTGCCGGACTCGAGGACTGGTCGGTCATGCTCCAGAGCGAGGTCGCCGATCGCCTCGTGGCCGAGACGGGCACCCCTGCCTACGGTTCGTTCACGGTGCTGCATCGGCTCGTGGCCGACGTCGATCGGATCGCGACGGTTTCGCCGGCCCATTTCTTTCCGCGGCCGAAGGTCGAGTCGAGTTTCGTCCGG
>DRKE01000479.1 GCA_011051925.1 Deltaproteobacteria bacterium | reverse complement strand
CGGTATGTCGAGGCCCACGAACGAACCTGCCAGGCATTGACCGTCGCGGCGAATCGGACGAGGATCGAGCGAATCGTCTACCTCTCGATCCTGGGTTCCTCGCCCGATTCGGACAACGCCTGCCTCGCGTCGAAGGGGCGAGCCGAGGCGATGCTCCTGGACGATCGCGTTCCCGCGACCGTCCTCCGGGTCCCGATGGTCCTCGGCGGCAGCGATCCGGCCTCCATCTCCCTCCGGAGGCAAGCGAAGTCGAGATCCGTTCGACTGGTCGGCGGCGGGAGCACCCTGCAACAACCGATCGACGCCCGTGACGTCGTGGCGGCGGTGCTGGCCGCCAGTTCGGCGCATCCGGGACGGAATCTCGCGCTCGATGCCGGGGGCCCGGAATGCCTCTCCCATCGGGATCTCGTCCTGCGAGCCGCCCATCTCTGGAACAACGAGCCCCGGATCCGGTCCCTTCCCCCCGGACTCGCGCGCCTGGGCGTTTCCCTCCTCGAGCGACTGCTTCCGGAGCCCCCGATCACCCGACCGATGTTCGACATCCTCCAGCACGACGACCGGGTCGACACGGAACACTTTCGCCACACGCTCGAGATCGAATTGCGCACCCTCGACGAGACCCTGTCCGATTTCATCGGTCCCGAAAGCGAGTCCAACCCATGAGTGAAGAGAGTCCCGACCCGACGGCGCGAGCCGCGACACCCGTGCGGTCCGGCCGTGCCTGGCAGCATGCGATCCCCTGGGCGATCACGATCGCCTGTTTCGGGTATCTCTACATGCGCCTTTCGGGCGCCGCCACGAGAGAAGGGGTCGATCTCTTCGAGTACCTCACCGCCGTCTTCCGGCGGGTGTCCTGGTGGAAATGGCTCGGCTTGATGGTCCCCTACTCGATGTTCTTCTTCCTGATCGATTCCCTCGTCGTCTGGCGGGTGATCAGCTGGTTCAACACGCCGCTCCGCTACCTCGACGTGCTTCCGATTCGGGGCAGCAGCTACATCCTTTCGATCCTGAACGAACAGGTCGGCAAGGGCGCGATGGGGCTCTACCTGAATCGGCGCTATGGCATCCCCGGCTGGGAAGTCGGTTCGAGCATGATCTTCATCATGTTCTGCGAGTTCTACTACCTGGCGACCTGGGCCACGATCGGCTGGCTGCTGCGGCGCGACGACCTGCCCGAGGTCTTCGGCCTGATTCCGTGGATCGCGGGTGCTGCTGCGGTCTTTTTCGTCGCCTGGCTGGCCTTCTTCCGGGGTCCGCTCGGAAGGAATGTCGCCCTCCGCGAGCGTCCGCTCTTCAAGAGCTTTCGGGAGGCGGGCGCCCTGAAATACCTGACGATCATCCTGATTCGATCGCCGGCATTGCTTTCCGCCGTCTTCGTCTATACCTGGGCGCTCCGACTCTTCGGGGTCGAGGCGGAGCTGGGGCAGATGCTCGGCTATCTGCCCGTCATCTTCTTCGGCGCCGCGACCCCGGGCCCCATGCGTACGGTCGCGATCACGCTCTGGGTGATCCTCTTCCCGGGCAATGAAGCCGAGATGACGACCTTCGGCTTCGTCCAGCACAATTTCTTCATCTTCTTCAACGCCGCGATCGGACTTCTCTTCCTGGGTCGCGCGAATCGCGAACTCTTCGGCGACGACGCAACAGCTTCCCGACCCGGGTAGTCGACCCCGACCGTGACGGTCTCGTTCAGCGACGACGCGATCGGCCGAATCCCGAGAGCACGATGATCCCCGTCATGAGTCCCACGAAGAGGCCCGGCTCCGGAGCCGGCGTCGGATCGCAAGGGTCCCCGAGGCCGTCACCGTCCGTATCGAGCTGATCGTTGTTCACATGACCCGGGCAGTTGTCGAGGCCGTCCAGGAAATTGTCGAGGTCCCGATTGATGCCCATGCGAACGCCCGAGCCCGGCGGAACACACGTGTAGGTGAGGGGCCCCTCCGTATTCGCGAGCAATCGCAGGCTCGCGTCGTCGATGAGGGCCGATTGCGTGGGGTCGTCGTCCCGCTGGAAGAGTCCGGAAGCCAGTCTCGTCCATCCCTTCGGTACGCCTCCGACCGTCCCCTTCACGACGACTTCACATTCCGTCGCGACACCCCCGAGAAGAAGTGAGGTGAAGGGCGTCGCGGCACGGGCGAGGAGGAGATCGATTCGCGGCCCGACGACGGCGGCATTCGAGGCATCGAGCGTGACCTGCTGTCCGACGATCGGTGCGAGATCGTTGTCGAATTGGAGCATGAAGGCTTCGCTCTGCCGCTCCTCGACGGAACTCGGAAAGTTGAATGCGGGACTCGCGACGAAGCGGAAGAGCGTGTCGACCGATCCGTCATGGGCGTATCCGAATCCGCGGATCTGATCTCCCGTGAGGCCGATTCCGCTTCCGAAGGGCGCGAGCAAGCCGAACATGCCGACCTTCGTGTACATGTTTCGCAGGTGGGGCACCTTGAAGATCTGGGAGGCTCCCTCGAAGGTCGCGAACTTGCCTGTACCGAAGAACCCCTGACTGGCGTCGAGTCGGTGGCAGAACTCGCAGGTGACGCCACCGTCGACCGGTGTCGTCATGAAGAAGTTGCGCCCCGCGGCCGCGTCGGGCGTCAATTGATTGTCGAGCGCGCGGACCGGATTCGGCGGCAGCACGAGGGAAAGGGCGAAATCCGCGAAACGCTGCATGTCGCCATCGGAAATCGGCATGTCGCGTCCGACGAGCCCCTCGAAGGCGACGATGAAATTCCGGAACGCCTGGTCCTCGTCCGTCGGATCCATCCCGAAGAATCCGTTCGATCGGTCTCCCCGCCAATGCATCGCGCCACCGTTCTGCATCCCGCGCAGGGTCTGGGTCGTCATCGGGCCCTTCATCGGATGGAACACGTCCGCTTGTCCGATTCCGTTCAATCCCGGTGGCGGCGGAACCGGCGCGCCGATGATCGTCATCGGATTCGAAGTCACGATGTCGTCGGGATTGCCCAGATTCCATCCCAGATGATCCATGTCCCCGAAGATGTGACACGACGAACAGGACGCCTCCCCGTTCGCCGAGGTCAATTGCGCGTCATAGAGAAAGGGGCGGCCATCGACGACCGCGAAGGGTTCCTGGTTCGGGAAATTCCAGTGTTCGGTCTCGAGACCCGTCGACAGATCGACCATCGAGATCCCGTTGTCGAAACGCGTGTAGACGAAGAGCCGGTCGTTCGCCTCGTCGAGGACGAGACCCGCCGGACCACCTCCGGTCACGTCGATGTAGTTCGCGCTCAGGGCGACGGGATCGAAGGTATCTGCCTCGAGCTGCGCCGTCGGGAAGACCCCCACCCGACTCGAACCGAAGGCCGCGACATAGAGCGTCGCGCCATCCGCGGTGATCGCCATCTCGAGCGGTGTCGCCAGGCTGTGGTCCTTCGCGGTCGGATCGAAGCCCGGCGTATTGGCCAGGACGCCGTAGTTGATGTGCTTGTTCAGGTGGCGCGGGCTCACCGTCGTGCCGTCGATGACCGTGACCCTCGCTTCGGCGATATGCCCCTGCACGGTCGAACCGCCGACGATGCCAGGCCCTTCGAAAAGGGTCTGGTTCAGCGAATCGGTATTCGACGCATAGACCTTTCCATTCGCGGGATTGACGATCATGTTGAAGATCGTCGTGCCGACGCCGGCATGGGCACGCGCCTGGAGAAAATTGAAAGCATCGATCTCGAACACGTCGAGATCCGGCAGATCGAATCGAACGAAGGTGCTCCAATCCCGCCCCAGGATATCGAGCCATGCTCCGGAGGCGTCCTGCTTGGCGATCAGCCCGACCTCAGGAGCCTGAAAGCCCTCGACGTTCTGGGAAGGGCCGGGAACGCCCCCGGGCGCCGCGACGACGTCCTGGATCAGGCAGCCCGTCGTCTGGCTGAAGCCGTCGCAGACGAAGGCTTCATTGATGGCCGTCGTCCTGTTTCCCGAATGATGGATCGCGACCCAGACCTTGCTGCCATCACTCGAGCTGGTCAACGCACGGGGGACGTCTCCGAAGAAATTCATGATCCGGAGAGGGCGTCCGCCGAATTCCGTTCCGAGAAAACCCGGATTGAAAATCCAGACATCGGCCCGACCGACTCCCTCGGTGGTCAGCTGGGGATCGCCGGCGCCCGGGACCGTCGCGATCGAGGGATCGGTCAGCTGTTGCCCTCGATGCGCGGTCGTGATGAAGGCGAGACCGTTTCCGAAGCCCGCGAAGATGATATCCCTCGGTTCATCCCCGACGAGAAGGGTTCGCGTGACGCGACGTTGGACGGGATCGACGATGCTCACGCTGTCGGAGAGGTGGTTCACCACCCAGACATCTCCCGTCGGAGCCACGGCCACGGCCACGGGCTCGAGGCCGACCTGGATCGAATGGGAGGGCGTGAGACCCGTCGCGTCGACGCTGAAAACCTCGAGATGGCCATCGGGCGTGTTCACGACGTAGAGTTCGGACCCATCGGGCGAGAGCGCCATGGGCCGGACGGGGCCGCTCTCGAAGGCCAGGAAAGATGGCGGAACGGCCGATGCCGCGGGCGCCACCGCGAAGGGGGATCCGAGGAAGAGAAGCGTCCCGAGGAAAGCGAAGAGCGAAGGGGTCCGACCGGCCCCCGTGCTGCGCATCTTCCGAATCATGCTGCCTGTCTCGACCATTTTCCTGCTCTCCTGGCTGGCGTCCGTCGCAAACCGCCCGCCGTGTCATTGTCCGCCCGACTAGAGCCCCCGACTTCGGCTGCTGACCAACCGCTGACGACATGCCCCACGACGCACGACGCATCCTCTCCATGCGTCTACCGGTTGTACCAGAATCGAACCGGCCAGGGGCGGGAAAGTTTCACGCAGAATCTGCCGGGCAGACCCGCTAACGCGGGGTCAGATCGCGGCGCCCTCCCGATGCGAGCGCGATCAGTCGATCCAGCATGGAAATGAGCGTCGAAAAGACCAATCCCCACCCGAGGAAGCGGATCACGTCGTCCGAGGGCAGGCTGAGAGCGAGAACCTCACGGGTCACGACGACACCGGGCGCGACGAAGTAGAGGATGCCGTTCCAGCGTCCGAGCGGGCTCGCTCGCAAGGAACGACCCGCGAGGATCCTCGAGTCGAGGGCGTATTGAAGAAAGGAGACGAGAATGAGCAGGGGCAGGAATGCCGGCGCACGCCCCGTCGCGACGAGTGCGAACTGCCCGAACGAGACGAAGATCGCGTCGCTCGCGTGGTCGAGGAGCCCGCCCAGGGCGGAGGTCTCGCCGCGCGCACGGGCGAGACGGCCATCGAGCAGATCGCTCGCGACGGCCAGCCAGAAAAGGACGAAGGCGACGGACCAGACCTCGCCGGCCAGCATACAGAAGAAGAAAGGCGCAGCGACGAGCCGCAAGCTCGTCAACCCGTTGGAAAGCGTGAAGAGGCGGGCGCTCAGCGTTGCCATTTCGGAATCCGATCCCGGATCCGGTTCCATCCGAGTCGCTCGAAGAGTTCCTCCGTGCGTTCGCGATCCGCTCCGTGGTATCGGAGGTCGCGAAGCCCGGGGGCGATTCCGGGAACGTCCCGGAGGACCGTGGCCAGACGCTTCGTCTTGAGGGCGCGCTCACGGTGTTCCGCGATCCGTTCGGCGAGTCTGCGTCCCCCCCTCACCCGCACGTCCGACCACTTCTCGAGATCGTCTGGAATCTCCTCGATCGAAGGGAAGACCTGCAGGACCGCCGCGGCCGATTTCGGCCCGACCCCCGGGACGCCCGGCAGATTGTCGACCGTGTCGCCGACGAGGCCGAGATAGTCGGGGATCTGCGAAGGCGACACGCCGAAGCGGTGCCGGACTCCGTCCGCGTCCCACGTCTTCTCCCGAGCGAGATCGTGCACGACGACCCGGTCGTCTTCCCGGACGAGCTGACAGAGATCCTTGTCGGTCGTCAGGACGCGAGCACGCGCCTTCCGGCGGACGACCGTCTCGCTGATCGTTCCCAGCAGATCGTCGGCTTCGTAGTTCTCCACTTCGTAGGTCGCGAATCCGAGCGCCACGGAGATCTCGCGACAGAGCTCGAATTGCGGCTCGAGATCATCCGGCGTCTCGCCCCGCTGGGCCTTGTACCCGGGCTCGATCTCGTTCCGGAAGCTGGTCATCGCCGCGTCGAAACAGACCCCCGCATGCGACGGATCTTCTTCTGCGGCATACCGGATGAGCGTATTCGCGAAGCCATAGGCGGCATTGCAGGGCAGGCCGTCATCGGATGTCATCGGAGGCAGCGAATGGTAGGCACGGAAGATGTAGACGTGTCCATCGAAGAGATGGACGAGGGGGCCGCCCACATCGCTGGAATCCGCGGATTCCGGTCCGGACGAAGCCGCCACGCGCGACGCGCCTAGAACCGCTCGTCGAGTACGGCCTCGACGATGGTCTCGGCAGCATGCGCGACGGGCAGGTCCCGCTTCGAACCGTCGGCCCGCCTCAAGAGCTCGACGACACCTTCCCCGAGCCCCTTCGGCCCGACCGTCACCCGATACGGGAAGCCGACGAGTTCCGCGTCCTTGAACTTGACGCCCGGCCTTTCGTCGCGATCGTCGATCAGGACGTCGATACCCGCCTCGCCGAGCTTCTCGTAGAGCCGCTCCGCCGCTTCATGGCATTCGACGTCTTTCGGCTTGACGACCGTCACGACGACTTCCCAGGGCGCGACGTTCACGGGCCAGCAGATTCCGCTCTCGTCGTGGTGGGCCTCGACGATGGCGGCCAGGCTCCGATCGAGGCCGATCCCGTAGGAACCCATCACGATCGGAACCGACCGGCCCTTCTCGTCCTGGACCAGGGCGCCCATGGCTTCGCTGTATTTCGTGCCGAGCTTGAAGATGTGGCCGACCTCGATCGTCTTGTGGACGGAAAGCGGCGCCCGGCACATCGGACATCCTTCGCCGCTCGTCACCTCGCGCAGATCGAGCCAGGCCTTCACCTCGATGTCCCGTTCGACCTCGACGCCCCGCAGATGGAATCCGTCCTCGTTCGCGCCGGTCACCATGTCGCGCCGGCCGCGAAGGGCCTCGTCCGCGATGACGTAGAGATCCGGAACGCCGACTGCGCCGAGGCTGCCCGGCGAGGCGCCGAGCGCCGCCCGGATCTCCTCGGGCTGCGCGGGCCTCATCTCCTCGGCCTCGACCTGGTCGATGAGCTTCTGCTCCGCGAGCGAATGGTCCCCGCGAAGCAGGATCAGCACCGTCTTTCCGTCGATCACGTAGACGAGGGTCTTGATCTGGCGCGAGGCCTCCGCCCCGCCTTCCATCCGGGCCAGATCCTCGATCGTCTTGACGCCGGGCGTGGGAAAACGCTCGGGAGCGGGGCGGCCTTCGGGATCCTCGATCTCCGGAAGGATGCTCTCGGCTTTTTCGAGGTTCGCGGCATAGCCGCATTTCTCGCAATGTGCGACCCAGTCCTCTCCCGCATCGCTCTTCAGCATGAATTCGATCGACTGGTTCCCGCCCATCACCCCGGAAGAGGCCTCGACCGCGACGACGTCGAATCCGAAACGCCGGAAGATCCGACGGTAGGCCTCGAGATGTCGATCGAAGGCGGCATCGAGTCCCGCCTCGTCGATGTCGAGGGAATACGAATCCTTCATCGTGAATTCGCGCACTCGCAGGAGTCCACTCTTGGGGCGCGCTTCGTCCCGGAATTTCGTCTGGAACTGGTACCAGATCTGGGGCAGCGATCGGTAGGAATGCAACTCCGCCGCGTGATAGGCGAAGATCTCCTCATGGGTCATGCCGAGGGCGAGATCCGCCCCCTTGCGGTCGCGTAGCCGGAACATCTCCTCGCCCACCGAATCCCAGCGCCCCGACTTCTCCCAGATCTCGCGCGGATGCATGCAGGGAAGCCGGAACTCCTGCGCGCCGATCTTCTCCATCTCTTCGCGAACGATCGCCTCGATCTTGCGAAGGGATCGGAATCCGGCGGGCGTGAGCGAGTAGTGGCCCGCCATCAACTGGCGCATGAAGCCGGCACGCACGAGCAGCTTGTGGGAAATGGCTTCGGCGTCGGCGGGATCGTCTCGTAGGGTCGGGATGAAGGCGCTGGACCAGCGCACGGGCCTCTCCTTTTTCTTTTTCTCTTTCTCGTGTTTCTTCTCGCGGTGTCTTCCGGCGGTTCTCTCTGGCGGTTCTTTCTCGCGGCGGCCGCCCGCGACGCCTCTTCACGGCCTTGTCGCGCGTCGTCGCACTGGCTCGCAAACCCGACTTCCGGCGGAGTCCCCTCGGAAGTCCATCGGCCGATCGGGACCCCTTCGGATCCCCGGAAGCGGGCGGCCCCGATCGGAGCCCCGGCGATCCTCTCCCGACGATAGCGCCTCCTTCGCTCAGTCGACCGGAACCGACAGCTCGATCAGGCGTCTCCGGAAGACGGCCTCGATCTCCCGGACTCGGGGACGCGCCGTCTGGCCGACGGGAGATCCGTCGAGGGAAGCGACGGCGACGATGCCCGCGCGTGTCCCGGTATAGAAGACCGCATCGGCACCGAAGAGGTCGAACCGACCGAGACTCTGCTCGCGAACTTCGAAACCCAGTTCCCGTCCGATCTCGAGGACCGTGCGTCGCGTCAATCCTTCGAGCGCGCCATCGGTCACGGCCGGGGTGCGAAGCCGATTTCCGTCGATGGCGAAAAGGTTGGCCGCCGTCGCTTCGGCGACCTGGCCCTGCGCGTTCAGGACGAGGGCGTCGTCGGCACCCCTGAGATTCGCTTCGCGTTTGGCCAGGATGTTGTTCAGGTAGTTGAGGCTCTTGACCCGGGGATCGAGGACATCACCTGCGGGCCGCCGGAGACTCGAGGTGATGAGATCGACACCCGCCTCGGCCTTCGTCGCGGAAAGCCGGCCGGGGCCGGCCGCGATGCAGACGACGTTCGGCTCGTGACAGCTCGCCGGATCGAGCCCCAGATCCCCCGCTCCCCGGCTGACGATCAGACGGAGATAGCCGTCCCGCCGACCCCATGCGCGGGTCGTTTCCCGGGCGATTTCCGCGACCCGATCGATTCCCTGGGCGAGCTCGATTCCCACGGCGCGCAGGGCCGTGGTCAGTCGCTGGAGATGATCGTCGAATCGGAAGATGCCGGCGGACGTCAGCCGGATTCCCTCGAAGACGCCGTCACCATAGAGAAATCCGTGGTCGAGGACGGAAATCCGCGCGTCCCGAGCCG
>DRKE01000478.1 GCA_011051925.1 Deltaproteobacteria bacterium | reverse complement strand
GCGTGCGGGAGGTCGAAGTCCTGCTCGACGAGGGGCGGATCGTGGTCGGCTTTGCCGAGGGGAATCGGGCCACCGTGAGGGATCTCGACGAGGCGGTCGAGAAGGCGGGGTTCGAACTGGCGTCGCTGCATCTTTCCGTCCGGGGGCGCTTTCCGGATCCGGAGACAGCGCGATTCGAAGTCCATCCCGGATTGGTCCTTCGGGTCGCCGCCCGGCCTGAGGGTGACGGTCAGGGAGGATTGAAGATGCAAGGACGAGCCGGAGAGAACGGGGCCGAGGGCATCGGTCGCTCGGAAAGCCGCATCCTCTCGGGACGCGTCGAAGAACGAGACGCTTTGGAACCGGAATTGATTCCCGATGTCTCGCGATCCTCCGATGCGGAGCAGGCCGGGTGAGAAGACGCCGGATTCCCCGGATCCCCGGTTGCATTGCGATCGCCATCGGGCTCGCGACCCTGATCGCCTGTTCGGCTCCTCCGATTCGCGCTCCCCGCGTTCTCGAGACCTGGGATCCGGGTGGCCGCGTTCCGGGCGGGTTCAGGCAACCGACGGGAATCGCCATCGCCGAAGACGGGACCGTCTTCGTGGCCGATACGGGAAATGATCGGATCCTGGTCTTCGACGCGGAGGGGCGCTTGCTTCGGACCTTCGGGCGCCGCGGCGAATTGCCCGGAGAGTTCAGGCGACCGATGGACCTCGACCTCGACGCCGAGGGACGTCTCTACGTCGCCGAGCTGGGGGGAGACCGGGTCCAGGTTCTCAGCCGCGAAGGCCGGCCGATCCGCATCATCCGCGGAGAGGACACGCCGGCCGGGCGCTTCGACGCGGCGGCCGGCGTACTGACCGCGCCGAGCGGCGAGGTCTACGTGGCGGATTTCTACAATGATCGGATCGTCGTGTTCCGGCGCGATGGCCATTTCGAGCGGATTCTCGGAGGATCCGGAAGGGTCTGGCCGGGCCGCCTCCACTATCCGACGGATCTCGACTGGATCGAGGGGGAACTCGTGGTGGCCGATGCGTACAACCATCGGATCCAGATCTTCACGACCGCCGGGGAGGCCGTCGCGCGTTGGGGCGGACCCTTCGGTTCGGGGCTTCCGGGAAGGGGGCCAGGCTCCTTTCGCGTCGCAATCGGCGTGGCGGTCGATGCTCGGAATCGCGTCTATGTCGCCGATCTGGAAAACCATCGGATCCAGATCTTCGACCGGGCCGGGGATCTGCTCTCCACTTTCGGTGGATTCGGGAATGCACCCGGTCGCTTCGACCGACCGACGGATCTCGACGTCGGTCCTGATGGTCGCATCCATGTCGTCGATTTCGGGAATGACCGCATCCAGGTCTTTGAAGCACTTTCCCGACCGGATGAAGGAGCGCGATGATGAAGACGTGGATCGGGATCGTCACGTTCTTCGCGCTTTTCGTACCGGTCTTCGCCGGGGCCCAGGGCATCAATACGAATGTCGCGCTCGCGGTGGCCGAGGACGAGGCGATCTTCCGATCCCAGGTGCGCTATCGACGGGCCACGGACGATCCAACGGGAATGGATCGTGAAGTCGAAGCCCTGGTCCTGCCCCAGACGCTCGTCTACGGCGTGACGCCTCGATGGACTGCCTTCGTCACGTTGCCGGTCCTCGCGCTCCGGAAGATCGAGCTCGGCGATGGACGCGTGAACAAGGACTCGGCGGTCGGCGATCTGCGGCTTCTCGCCCGCTATACGCTGCTTGCCGATGACCCTGCGCCGCTCTCGACGAGACGCCTCGCGCTTCTGGCCGGAATGAAGTTTCCGACCGGAGCACGCCGATTCGGTTCGCCGTCCTTCGACCCGATCCTGGGACTCGTCGGGACGTGGGCGGCGAATCGACACGAGGTCGATCTGGATGCGCTCTACACGATCACGACCGAGCGCAACGATGTCGAGGTCGGCGATCAGTTCGCGTACGACGCGGCCTATCGCTATCGCATCTGGCCTGCGCGTTTCGGGAGGCGCCTGCTCCAGTTCAATGGGGTGCTCGAAATGAACGGTCGCTGGGCCGCGAAGACGCGCATCGACGGGCGGACCGTGGCGGCCTCGGGTGGGAGCGTCCTCGAGCTGTCTCCGGGGGCGCAGTTCATCACGGGTCGCTTCATCGTCGAGGTGTCCGTCCAGATTCCCGTCTGGCAGGATCCGAACGGCAGCCAGATCGAGGAGGACTTCACGGGGGTTCTCAGCATGCGGATCCCTTTCGATGTCGGGCTTCGATAGAGAGGGGATCCGAGGACCTCGGAGTTCCGGGTTCGCAGACGAGGGGGCAGCAAGGGGGGCTGCGACTCGTCCGGGGGCGATCAGGGAAGTCGGGGCTCTGCTCATCTCGTCCTGCTCGATGTTGACCTTCGGCACCCGCGTCGACTGGCTGATCGAGACCGAACAGGCGCGTCAGAACGCGGATGCTTGGCGATTCTCCCAGCTCGTCCGGATGAACGTGATCGAGAACGCCTGGCTCGGCCTGGAGTATCGGCACGAGGAGGGCGGACGGGATAGCCCGCTCACGATGAGCAACAAGCGAACGGACGGGGGTCGGGCCTTCTTCACGGTGGCCTTCTGACCTTTCGTCTCGTGAGTTGGACGTGGCGCCCCCGGTCACGCCGTGGCGTGACCGGGGGTGCCACGGCCTCGTTCCCCGTTCCGGCCCGGAGATTCCCCATGCTCGTCGATCCGTTGCGTCGTGTCCTTCATCCGTATCGCTTCTGCGCGTCGGGAATGGGGGCCCTGTTCGTCG
>DRKE01000477.1 GCA_011051925.1 Deltaproteobacteria bacterium | reverse complement strand
GTCTATGCGTCGAATCTCGTCTGGCGCCACAAGCTTCCCCAGATCACCAGCCTGCTCGGCGTCGGTCTGGTCGCGCTGTTGCTCGTTTTCTATTTCGCTTCCCGCGATTCGACCTACGCGTGGTTCGCGGCGGCAGTCGCACTCGCGTCGTTCGCGAACCTGAATCTCCACGTACAGGATCTGCCGACCTCGACCCGGGTCTGGGCCCGAGGCATCCAGCTGGCGATCTGCCTGCAACCGATCGTGTTCGCCATCTTCGTTCATCGGTTTCTCGGGATCGAGCGGCCACGTACGGAGCGGGCCTTCGCCATCGCGGCGGTCGTCCTGGGCGTTCTCGCCTTCGCCATTCCGGATCGCCATCTCCTGCGGTTCTTTACGGTCCTTCTCTTTCCCGCAGTCGGGCTCTGTTTCTATCTGATCGTGCTCCTGTTGATGCGGATCCATGCGCTGTCTCGAATCGAGATGGCGCACGTCATCCTGGCCTGCATGGTTCTCGCGTTCCTGGCGCTGCACGACGCGCTCGGGTTGTCGGGGCTGATTCCGGGAGAACCGCGATTCTGGAGCCCCTTCGTCCTCCCGATCGTGGTGTCGATCTTCGGCAGTGTCCTGACGATCCGCTTCGGTCGGATGCTGCGACGAGCCGAACGTCAGAACGAGGAGCTGGAAAGAAGGGTTCGCGAGAAGCGCGAAGAACTCGAAGGCCAGTACCAGCGACTACGGGATTTCGAGCGTGAGAAGCTGCTGACGGGTGAAAGACAGAGAATCATGCGCGAGATGCACGACGGCCTGGGTGGCCGGATCGTCGAGACGCTTGCGATGGTGGAGGAGGGTGACGCGGGCACTGACGAGATCGCCGAGGCTCTGCGGGCTTCACTCGAAGAGATGCGCTTGATGATCGATTCGCTGGATCCGATGATCGGCGATCTGCCGACACTTCTCGCGACGGTTCGCGAACGTTTCGAGCGTGGTCTGCGAAGGACCGGTGTCGAGTTGGTCTGGGAGGTCGATGACCTGCCGGAGCTCGAATGGCTCGGGCCGAAGGGGTTCCTGAACCTGTTGCGGATCCTGCAGGAAGCCTTCACGAACGTCACCCGCCACGCACGGGCTCGTCGCGTCACCCTGAGGGCGGTGGTTCATCCGGAACGACCTTCCGTCGAGATCTCGGTCGAGGACGATGGCCGTGGGATCGCGGCGAGCACGATTCGGGGGCGGGGCCTCGGCAACATGCGCGAACGCGCGGCCGCCGTGGGCGGAGAGGTCGAAATCGAAAGCCGGGCCCCGGGAACCCGGGTACGGCTGACCCTGCCTGTGGAGCCGACTCCCTCAGATCTCCCGTAGGATCCCACGCTGGACGGCCTCGTAGACGGCTTCGCCCCGTGATCCGACCTCCAGCTTCCCGTAGATATGTCGCACGTGTGTCTTGATCGTGTGGGGCGAAAGGTCGAGGATCCTCGCGATCTCGGGTGAACTGAATCCCTTGGCGACGAGCGAGAGGACTTCGAGTTCGCGTTCGCTGAGACCGGGCCCGCTCTTTTCCTGGGCGGGCTCGGCGGCGGCCCGGAAGCGCCGCAGGATATGCCGGGCGATCGAGGGACTGATCGGCGAACCTCCCCCCGCGAGCTCCGAGATCGAATCGACGATCTCGTCCTCGAGCGCATCCTTCAGGAGATAGCCCGCGGCACCGGCTTCGATGGCCGAGATGACGTGATCCTCGTCCGCGAAGACCGTGACGACCATCGACTGGGTCGGTCGTCCTCGCTGTCGGACTTCGCGGATCAGCTCGATTCCGCTGCCATCGGGCAGGCCGAGATCGGTGAGCAGGACGTCGGGGGTTTCTCGTTCGAGCGCGGAGCGACCTTCCGCGACATTCGCCGCGGTGCCGACGAGGCGCAGTCCGGAAGCCGCCTCGATCGCACTGGCGATGCGGCGGCGGGTTCGCGGTTTGTCTTCGACCAGCAGGACGGTGATCGGGTCCACGGGGAAACTCTAGCCCAGACCTGCCGTCCGAACGGTCGAAATGGCGACCCATCGCCCGATCGGGTGATGCATGCGACGACGCGGACGGATTCTGCGTGCGCATCGCGGGTCGTGAGCCGGGGCGGCGAGGCGTGCTGATCGTGATGTCTTCTGCTGAACGTGTGGCACACTTTCGGTCCCGACCGGCCGGGAGACGTCGGGAAGACGAGGAGCGGATGCGATGCTGGACGTGGTGATTCGAAACGGAACGATCGTGGACGGGCGTGGGACGCCATCCCGGCGAGGGGATCTGGGCATTCGAGACGGTCGGATCGCGGCGGTCGGAGAGGTTGCCGAAGAGGCCGCGACTTCGATCGACGCCTCGGACCGGGTCGTCGCTCCGGGCTTCATCGACGTCCATACCCACTACGATGCCCAGGCCTTCTGGGACGGAACGCTCAGTCCCTCGCCCTATCATGGGGTGACGACCGTGATGGCGGGCAACTGTGGATTCAGCATCGCGCCGCTCTCGCCGGAGGCGGGTCCCTACCTGATGCGCATGCTCGCCCGCGTCGAGGGGATGCCCCTCGAGAGTCTCGAGGTCGGAGTGCCCTGGGACTGGACTTCGTTCGGCGACTATCTCTCCCGACTCGAAGGCCGTTTGTCCGTCAATGCGGGATTCATGGTGGGCCATTCGGCCCTTCGGCGTGTCGTCATGGGGGATCGTGCGGTCGGAGAGGAAGCGACGAGCGAAGAACTCGCAAAGATGGTCGATCTGCTTCGGGCCTCGCTCGCCGAGGGCGGAATGGGTTTCTCGTCGACGATCTCTTCAACGCATAACGATGCGGAGGGAAATCCGGTTCCCTCGCGTCATGCCTCTCGGGAAGAAATGCTGACCCTGGCCCGGCAGGTGCGGGACTTTCCCGGGACGACGATCGAATTCCTGCCCGGTGTCGGTTGGGGCGAAGAGGAAGCCCGGTACATGGCGGACCTCTCGCTGGTCGCCAATCGTCCCGTCAACTGGAACGTGCTCGCGCCTGCTTCGGGGAACGAGGAGATGGTCGAAGCCCAGCTGGCGGCCACGGATCTCGCGCGCCGTCGCGGGGCCGAAGTGATCGCGCTCACCGTCCCGCAGCCGATGAGGATCCGGATCAATCTCCATTCGGGATTCCTCTTCGATGCGTTCCATGGCTGGGCGCCGCTCTTCCGGATGCCGATCGAGGAAAGAAGGCGCTTCCTGCGCGATCCGGCCAACCGCGCCCGGCTGGACGCGGATGCGAGGTCGGAGAAATCGGGGCTGATGCGGGGATTGGCGCGCTGGGAACATTTCGTCGTCGATCAGGTCCGCTCCGAATCCCTTTCCGATCTCCGTGGTCGTTCGATCGGCGAGATCGCGAAGGAACGCGGCCAGCCCCCCTTCGACACGCTCGTCGAGATCGCACTGGAAGACGACCTGCAGGCCTACTTCATGCCCCCGACCCTCGGAACCGACGATGCGAGCTGGGCGATTCGCGGGCGGGTCTGGCAGGACGATCGGACCGTGATCGGGGCGTCGGACGCCGGGGCCCATCTCGACATGATCGATACGTTCGCTTTTTCGACACGAGTGCTGGGAACCGGCGTTCGGGAGCGTGGGCTGATCGCGCTCGAGGAGGCCATCCGGCAATTGACGGACGTGCCGGCCCGACTCTACGGACTCAAGGAACGCGGACGCCTGTCGCCGGGCTGGCATGCGGATGTCGTCGTCTTCGATCCGGATCGGATCGGCATCGGTGAGACCTACACGAAATACGATCTTCCGGCGGGAGCGGGGCGGCTCTATGCCGATGCGACTGGAATCGAGCATGTCTTCGCGAACGGGGTCGAGATCATTCGCCGCGGCAAGGACACGGGAAACCGGCCAGGCGCCATCTTGCGCAGTGGGCGGGATACGGAGACGGTCGAGGTGCCGAAGGGCGGGGGCGCTGAGTCCTAGGGAGTGGGTCCTGATGGCCCGGGCCGGGGGCGCCGAGCGCGGAAGCGAAAGGCCTTCCGAGCCGATTCGACGCTGATCTCTTCGAAGCCTGCGGCTTCGAGTCGCTCGCCGAACGAGGCCGGTTCGACGGGCACGAGGGTGTCCCGCCAATGCGCGATCTCGAAGAGGCCGTCGGACCGGCTGTCGCTTCCCATGAAGAGGCCACCAGGCCGGAGGACCCGATGGACCTCGCGAAGCAGATGATCCTGAAGGTCCGGGGAAGGCACGTGGTGCAGCATCGTCATCGACAAGGCGATCGAGAATCGCGCGTTCTCGAAGGGCATTTTCGTGGCGTCCCCCTCGACGACCGTGACTTCGCTTTCGGAGAACTGTGCGCGCAGCGCCTGCGCCAGCGCGGGGTCGATCTCGAGTGAAGTGAGGCGGCATGGGGAGCGACGGAGAATGTCGGTCACCACCCCCGGGCCGGGTCCGACCTCGAGAAGATCCCCTTCGAGCCCGTCGAGGGTCCGGTCGTCGAGAACCCATGGAAGCAGGCGTCTCTCGACGGTGCGCCGCCAGAAATCCGATCGGCAATACCAACGGTGGAATCGGTTCATGAGGAGAGTGTTCCCGCTGTCGTGTAGGCGATCTCTCGCGATCGAGTCATAATTCGTCGCGAAATGGCCAATCCGAAGCTTCTGCCCGAGATCGATGCGATTCCCAGGCCGGTGGTCGGCTTCGCCGACGACTTTCCGGGTGGCCATGTCATCCCGCGTCATCGACACCTCCGGGGCCAGCTGATTCACGCCTCGACGGGTGTCATGACGGTGACGACCGGGGAGGGGATCTGGGTCGTCCCGCCGCAGCGAGCCGTATGGGTTCCCGGGAAGATCCGACATGAAATCCGCATGTCCGGCCGCGTCGTGATGGAAACGCTCTATCTGTCCGATCGTGCGCTTCATGGTCTTCCGCTCGATTGTCGGGTCGTTGCGATCTCTCCGCTCCTCGAACAATTGATCCGCAGGATCGTCGCGATGCCCCGGCCCTATCCGAAAGGGGGTGCCGAGGAGCGACTGGTCGGGGTCGCCCTCGACGAGATCCGGACGATGGAAGTCGCGGCGTTTCATCTCCCCCGTCCTTCGGACCCGAGGCTGCGACGGGTCACGGAGGCGCTCTTCGAGAATCCTGCGGACGAAAGGGGACTCGGCGAATGGGCTGCGCTGGCCGCGGCGAGTCCCCGCACGCTCGCCCGTCTGTTCCAGCGTGAGACGGGAATGAGTTTCGGGACCTGGCGTCGGCAGCTCCGGCTCCAGCGTGCACTCGAGTGCCTCGCCGGCGGAGAGTCGGTCACGGCGATCGCGCTGGCGCTCGGCTATGACAGCACGAGCGCATTCATCTCGATGTTTCGTCGCCATCTCGGACGAACGCCGGGAAGCTATTTCGAGGACGAGGGTCGGGATTCGCGACCTGGATGATCGAAGCGCGCTCGAGGCCCATCGCAACGAAGGGATCGGTCGCTCCTTCGGCGCTCGCAAGGCCCGTGGCTCAGGGCATGTAGGCGCCACCACTCACGCTGATCAGTTGCCCTGTCAGGTGTCGGGCCCGCTCGCTCGCGAGAAAAAGCGCGACGTCCGCGATGTCCTCGGGCCGGCCGATCCGGGAGATGGGCTGGTTCTGGAGATTGAAGACGGGGTCGCCGCGTTCGACGGCCGCCGCCATCTCTTCGGGCGTGCCGAAGATCTCGGCGCCGTATTTGTGCCAGAAGCTTCCTTCGCCGACATGATCGAGTTCATGGGGTACGATCCAGCCCGGAGCGACACAGTTGATTCGGACCCCTTTCGGGCCCCATTCCCACGCGAGCGCCTTCGACATGGAGCCGACGTATCCCTTCGTTCCCGCGTAGTTGGCGACCATGTTGCCCGCCGCGGGGTCGAGCGCCGAGTTCGAGGTGATGTTCACGATCGATCCGTGCCCCCGAGCCACCATCTCGTTTCCGATCACGTTCGTGCAGTGGATGACGCCACGGATATTGAGGGCGATCTCCCAGTCGATCTCGTCCTGCGGTTTTTCCTCCCAGCTTCGCGGATAGGCCACACCGCCCGCGTTGTTCACGAGGATCTGGATCGCGCCGAAGGTCTCTTCGGCTCGCTGGCGGAGGGAGTCGACCGATGCCCGATCCGTCACGTCGGTGGCGACCACGAGGGTTCTTCCCGGCCGGTCCGCGCAGCTCGCCTCGACTTCCCGCATCTTGGCCTCGTCGCGACTCGCCAGGACGACATTGCAGCCTTCATTCGCGAAGCCCTGAACGAGGCCTCGTCCGATTCCGCCCGATGCGCCAGTGATGACGACCGTCCGTCCACTCAAAGCGAGATCCATCGTCACTCCTCCTTTTCCCGTTTCCCGTCTCGTTTCGGATCGTCCCGGGGTGAATCGTTCCCGAATCGCGCGTTCCGGATCTCGTTCGTGCCCGAATCCCCTCCGACACGGAATCCGGCCGACCCCCGGCTCCACCGACCATCGTAGTTCGAAGGACCCCGTTCGCCGAGCATCCGATCCACGATGGCGAGCGCCTTGCGGAGCGATCGACTCTGTCGGAAGCTGTCGACTGACTCGTAAGGCCGGGCTCGGACCCGTGCGGCAAAGCCCGAATCATGCGCATCCTTGAGATCAGAGAACGGACGGTCCCGCTGGAAGGCGGTGTCGCCAATGCGGTCATCGACTTTTCGGGCCATACGGTTTCGCTCGTGGCGATCGTGTGTGATCGGAAGCGATGCGGGCGGCCCATCGTCGGCTATGGCTTCAACTCGATCGGCCGCCACGGTCAATCCGGGATTCTCCGGGATCGGATGATTCCGCGACTCCGCGCAGCCGATCCCTCCTCGCTTCTCGACGGAGAGGGCCGGTATCTGGATCCCGCGGCGATCTCCTCGACTGCCATGCGGAACGAGAAACCGGGCGGGCACGGGGATCGCGCCGGCGCCCTCGGCGCCCTCGAACTCGCGGTCTGGGATCTCAACGCGAAGCTCGATGACGAGCCCGCCTATCGGACGATTGCGCGCGCCTTCGGTCGATCGACGGGACGACGGTCCGCTTCGGTCTATGCAGCGGGCGGGTACTATGCGCCGGGAGGATCGGATTCCGAATCGGAGTCGAGTCGCTTACGGGCGGAACTCGCGCATTTTCGGGCACTCGGCTTCGAAGCCTTCAAGATCAAGATCGGCGGGGCGACGCTCGATCGCGATCTGGTCCGGGTCGAAGCGGCACTCGAAGAGGCGGGAGCGGGTTCCCGTCTGGCCGTCGATGCCAACGGTCGTTTCGATCGGACTCGGGCCCTGGAATACGCGCGCGCGCTCGCGCCCTTCGGGCTGCGCTGGTTCGAGGAGCCGGGCGATCCCCTCGACTATCAGCTGAACCATGCTGTTGCCGAAGCCTATGCCGGCCCGATCGCGACGGGAGAGAATCTCTTCAGCGCGATCGATGTCGCGAACCTGCTCCGATACGGTGGGATGCGGCCGGGGCGGGACGTCTTCCAGATGGATCCGGGGCTCGCGTACGGGCTGACCGAATATGTCCGGATGATCGAGTCCCTGGAGGCGAACGGATTCGATCGGCGCCAGTGTTTCCCGCATGGCGGGCATCTGATCAACCTGCATGTCGCTGTCGGTCTCGATCTCGGCGGTTGCGAGGCGTATCCCGGGGTCTTCCAGCCCTTCGGAGGCTACCCCGCCGAATGCGACGTCGGGGCCGGGCGCGTCTGGCCGACGGATGCGCCGGGTTTCGGTCTGGAGCAGAAAACCGAGCTGCGTCGGATCATCTCCGATTGGCCATGAGCGGGGGCGACATGGAGAGGGCAGGGACATGCGCATAGCCGTCGTCGGGTGCGGTGCGATGGGTTCGATCTACGCCGCGCTCCTCGCGTCGAGCGGAAACGACGTTCTCGCGATCGATCGGAACGAAGAGCATGTCCGGGCGATCGGAGAACGGGGGCTCCGGGTTTCTGGAGCGAGCGGCGACCGCACCGTGCGGATTCGCGCGACCTGCAAGGCGCCCGCCGAGGAGATGGACCTCGTCATCCTGGCGGTGAAGGCGGCCCACGCGGGTGATGCGGCCGAGGCTTCGCGCAGCCTGGTCGGCGACGCGACTCGCGTCCTGACGATCCAGAATGGCCTGGGTAGCGCGGAGGCCGTCGCGCGTGTCCTGGGGGCCGAGCGGTTGATCGTCGGCGTGGCCCAGGGTTTCGGGGCTGCGCTCGTCGTGCCGGGACACGTGAAGCACGAAGACATGAAGGCGATCCGGATGGGGGCGCATGGAGATCTTCCCCACGATGCGGTCGTCGAGATCGCCGAACTCTGGCGGGCGGCCGGCTTCGACGCGGAAGCCGTTCGGGACATCACGGCCATGCAGTGGGACAAGCTGATCCGCAACGTGGCCTACAGCGCTCTCTGTGCGTTGACCGGAAGGACCGTCGGGGAAGTCCGGAACGACCCGGACCTCGAGTCCATCGCGGGTGCCGCGGCCACCGAGGCATGGAGGGTCGCGCGCGCGCTCGGCATCGCGATCTCCGTCGAGGATCCGATCGCGGCGATCCGCGATTTTGCCGATCGGATGCCGGATGCAAGACCTTCCGCCCTGCTCGATGTCCTGGCGGGACGAAGAAGCGAGGTGGATGTCATCAATGGTGCCATTCCGCGACAGGCCGAGAAGCTCGGGCTCTCCGCTCCGGTGAACGAAACGCTCGCGGCTCTCGTGCGGGAGCGTGAGCGTCGGGGCGGAGCGGCCGTGAACGAGGCGGGAGACGGGTCGCGGGGGTGATGTCGCGGAAAGTCATCTCGCGCGGAGTCGTCGGGCGAAGAAGGCCAGGATCTCGTCACGGGCCTCCACGGTCGGCTCTCCCGCTTCGTCGATCAGATGGACCGTGACGACGCTATGCGGACACTCGACATGATTCGCGAAGAAGGGCGGAACGTCGTCGTTCGCCGCGTCGTCCGGGAGTACGCGCCCGACGAAACGATTGCCGAGCGCCGCCTCGTAGGCCGCAAAGCGGGCGGCCTGGCAGAAACGGTCTCCCTCGAAGCGGTAGGCGAGGACTTCCAGGTCTTCGCGTTCGAGGCGACGAGCGATCGCGTCGAGGTCTCGACTCGCGATCTCGAGTCCACCGGGATCGTCGAGGGGAAGCGAGGGCTGGCAGAGGACGGGCGCCAGGACGGAAGGCTCGAGCATCATCGAGAGCGCGAAATTCCCCGTGAAGCACATTCCGATCGCGCCGACGCCGGGGCCACCGCATTCTTCATGTGCCCGACCGGCCAGGGCACGTAGCCATCGGGTGACGGGACTGGCGGCGTTCTTCGCGAAGGCATGGAACTCCGCACTGATGCAGGCCCGCCGGAAGGTCTCGGCACCTTCCTCTGCGCTCGGGATCCCTCCGTCATGACCGAAGAGCGAGGGCAAGTAGACCGTGAAGCCCGCGTCGCGAACCCAGCGCGCGAATCGCGCGACGTGCGGACTGATTCCGGGCATCTCGGCCATGACCACGACCGCCGGTCCAGCGCCGGTGACGTGAACACGCTTGGGGACTCCCTCGAAGCTGTACTCGCGCGTCGAAAAATCGTCGAGGGGATCGTCCTGGTTCAAGGGGCGAGTGGGCATCGAGCGGGTCCTCCAACGGTATCGGGCCGCACGGATCGGGTGGGGCCTCCGGCGGAAGACTACGCAGTCGGTCCATGTCTGGTCAGAGGCGAAAACGACAATGAAAGGGCTAGACTCGCCACATGCACAGGGTTCTCGTCCTCTGTCTGGATGGGGTCGTCGATTCGAGCCTGGCACTCAGCCATGACACGATCGAGACGGCCAATCGGCTCGCGATCGCGAAGGGTCTGGGCGTCCGATTCGAAACGACTTTCGTCCATCCGACCCGCAAGAGGATCCGGACGGGCATGGGCGCGACGGTGGAAGTCCATCCGGTCTCCCGCATCAGAAGGGCCGATTCGCTGATCATTCCCGGCCTCGGCCTGGCGACGGCGGAGGAGATCGAGCGGTTCTTCTCGACCCGTGCGACCCGGGTCATCGTCGATTGGTTGCGAGAGGCGGGGCCGCGTTGCGGGTATCTCGGCGCGTCCTGTTCTGGCGTCTTTCTTCTTGGCGAGGCGGGTCTGCTGAAGGATCGGATCGCCACGACCACGTGGTGGCTCGGTCCGGTATTTCGTGCTCGTCATCCGGAGGTCGACCTCGACGAATCGCGAATGCTCGCGACGACCGGGAGCGTCGTCTGTGCCGGAGCGGCGCTGGCCCATGTCGATCTGATGCTCCATCTGGTTGCACGGAAGGCCGGCCCCCTGCTGAGCCGTGAAGTGTCGCGCTATCTGGCGATCGACGAACGTCCTTCGCAGGCGCGCTACATGATGCTGTCGGCGCTTTCCGATCTCGGTGACGAGGTCGGTCGAGTGGAACGGTGGATCCGGCAGAATCTTGCGCGTCCCTTCTCGATCGTCGAAATGGCGAAGGCCCTCGGAATGAGTCCGAGGACCCTGGACCGCCGCATCCGGCGGGCGACGGGGCTGGGGCCTTCGCGCTTCCTCCAGCGCGTGCGCCTCGAGCACGCGGTCCACCTCCTGGAGACGTCGGACCAGTCGATCGCGGAGGTCGCGGAGTGCGTCGGCTATCGGGATCCGACGAGTCTGCGTCGGAGCCTGAGACGGAATCTCGATCTCAACCCGCGGGAAGTCCGACGGAATTCCGGCTGACGGCCGCGATCCCGGCCGGGATTTCGCGTGATGGCGGTTGCAATGGGCCCCGGCGTGATCAGGTTCCCCGCGTCTCGGACCCGGGGCGTCCCCGGCCCGGTCCGATCGCGCTTTCGCTCGTCCGGGGCGGGGAAGTCCCATGCTTCCGGGACGAGCAGGGGATGGAGCGTGTCACAGCATCGTTCTCGAACCCGGGACGCGACGCCGAAGCGGCGCAGAAAGGCAGGATCTCATGGTGATGGGTGTGAAACAATTCGAACTGCTCTTCCGTCGGGCGGCTTCGCTCGATATCGACAAATCGGATATCAAACGGCTCGACGACTTCATCGGCAGGAAGCTGCATGATCTCCTGATCATGGCGCAGCGGATTGCGAAGATGAACGGTCGGGACGTCATGACGGAGGCGGATCTGCCGTTGACGCGCGGGCTCCAGGAGAACATCCACGCTTTCCGCGAGATGGACGAGGAACTTTCGGTCTCCGAGATCCTGACCCATCTGACGAAGCTGCCACCGCTCGACCTCGCGCTCGGGGCGGACGTCGAGAAGAAGTTGCCCGAACTGGCGGGCGGCATGGTCGTTTCGCTCGCGAAGGTCTTCAAGGCGATCGATCCGAAGCTGAAGAATCCACAGACCGAAGACTGGGAACGCGTGGAAGAGATCTATCGGATCCTTCTCTGACCGGTCCTCTGCGGAGAACGCGCTTGCAGGCGTGAGCCCGGGTGTCGGGGGCGGTCGGCATGGCAAACTGGTTCATCGGATTTCCCGTGTCGGCGGAGGGCTCGTTCGAAAGGCTCTCTCCACCGCCCGACGGGGTCCGATTGCTCGTACCCGCGGATCTTCACATGACGTTGGCGTTTCTCGGCCCGGTCGAAGCGCCCCGGGCGCATCGTGCCTTCGAGTCGCTCCCATGCGGCACGATCGGCGCCTTCGAGATCGAGCTGGGATCCATCGTTCCGATGGGGCCTCCCAGGCGGTTCAGCGCGCTTTCCGCCCAGGTCGGGATCCTCTCGGCGGATGCCCCGGCGCTTCTCTCGACGCTGTCGAGCCTACGGGATGGCCTGCTCGAAGTCGCCGGGCTGGCACCCGATCGCCGGGCGATGAGGCTCCACGTGACGTTGGCGCGCCTCGGGAAAAGGGCGAGCCGCGAAGAGCGCAATCGCGCTCTTGCCTGGGCGGCTTCGGAGAAGCTGGGCACTCCGCGTCTCCGGATCGACCGGGTCGCGCTCTTCACGGCCCACCGGTCGGGAAGCGCCCAGGCCTCCGTGAGGCCGCCAACGCCGCGTGCCTACGACATCATCGAGAGCCATGAGCTCAGCGTCGCGAGGGACCGTGAGCAGCGGGAGCCACTTCGCCCGTGCGATTCGTGCGAGAAGGGGAGCGCTCCGTCCGGTAGAGAATGAGGGCCGCCGTCGTGGCGCCGACCAGGTTGGCGACGAGGTCCCAGCCCGTATTCTCGTAGCCGCCGACGTTGGTGACCGTGATCCGTGTCGCGATGAACTCGACCACTTCGTTCAGGGCACCGAGCCCCATTCCGGCGGCCGCGACCAGGAACATCAGGGCCGCCGTCGGTTCGATCCGCTGGTTCCGACCCGTGCAGGCCATCCTGCTTTCGAGGGCGCCGCGGAGGATCTGCCAGCAGAGCCAGGTCGAGATCCCGAATCCGTAGGCATGGACGACCTGGTCGTATTTCAGCCAGCCCCCCGGTTGCCCGTCGACGTCACGACCGGGAAGGATCCACCAGCTGTAGAGCACGCGGAACTCTCCGGCCGCCGGCCAGTCATCGGGAATCGTGACGAGGCCCCCCGCCATGTGGAGTGCACCCCAGATCGAAAGCGCCCAGAGCAGTCCCCGACTGAAGGAGAAGTGCCGGTGGGCAAGGGCGGTCGCGACGATGAGGAGGACCATCACGCCGCAATAGAAAAGGAACTCCGTGTTGCCCCGATCGAGGGCGTAGCCCGTCGCGAAGAGCAGGTAGGAGAGAGTGAAGACGCCCACGCGGAAGAGCGGGTGGCCAGGCAATGAAGTTCCGATGTCGGAGCGGTCCATGCCGCTCCCAGGGTAGGCCGTCGGCCTTCGCCGGGCGATCGCGGGACCGACTCCCGGGAATCCGCCCGACGGCATCCGCCGCGGCCTCCAATGCTAGGATGCGCGTATGTTCGATCGAATCGGCCCCGGAACCCTCAAGCCCTGGTTGATCCTGGCAGCGATCCTCTACCTGCTCCTGCCCTACGATCTCGTGCCGGATTTCCTCGGCCTGCCGGGCCGTCTCGACGACCTCCTCCTGATGGCCTGGTTCGTCTGGTTCTACCACAACCATGCTCGCCGGCCGG
>DRKE01000476.1 GCA_011051925.1 Deltaproteobacteria bacterium | reverse complement strand
GTCGAAGGAGGTCGGCGCTTCATAGGGGGCGCGAGTCCGGCAGGCCGGTGCGGTCGCGATCGTGCACGATGCGAGGCAACGCCAGGACGGGGCGGGAGGAGAGCAGGCATGGCCGGATTCGTTCTTGCACTGGACCAGGGGACGACGTCGTCGCGGGCGCTGCTCTTCGACGCGAGCGGGGCGATCGTCGCCGTCGAGCAGTTCGAGTTCTCGCAGTCGTTTCCGAAGCCGGGCTGGGTCGAGCACGATCCGGAAGAGATCTGGCAGAGCCAGCTCCGTGCCGCGCGCGGGGTGCTCGAGAAGGCGAATGTGAAGGCGGGCGATGTGGCCGCCATCGGCATCACGAACCAGCGCGAGACGACCGTCGTCTGGGATCGGAAGACGGGCCAGCCGATCCATCCCGCGATCGTCTGGCAATCGCGACAGTCGAGTGGAATCTGTGAAACGCTGCGCGCGAAGGGGCTCGAAGAAGAGGTCCGATCGCGGACGGGGCTGCTGATCGATTCGTATTTCTCGGGAACGAAGATCCGCTTCATCCTCGACGTGGTGCCTGGCGCGCAGGCACGGGCCGAGGCGGGGGAGCTCTGCTTCGGAACGATCGATACGTGGCTCATCCATCGGTTCACGAAGGGACGCGTCTTCGCGACGGAGCCCTCGAATGCGTCGCGGACGCTGCTCTTCAACATCCATGACGGGACCTGGGATCCATTCCTGCTCGACGCGCTCGGCATTCCCCGATCGATGCTGCCCGAGGTGAAGGATTCGAGCGGCGTGTTCGGCGAAGCCGATCCGGAATGGCTCGGTGGGGCGATTCCGATCGCCGGGGTGGCTGGAGACCAGCAATCCGCACTCTTCGGACAGGGCTGCGTGTCGCCGGGGCTCGCGAAGAACACCTACGGCACGGGCTGTTTCCTCCTGATGAATACCGGTCGCGAGGCGCCCCGCTCCGAGGCGGGGCTGATCACCACCGTGGCCTGGCGGCTCGGGGGCCGCCTCGAATACGCGCTCGAGGGGTCGATCTTCGTGGCCGGATCGGCCGTGCAGTGGCTGCGCGATGGCCTGGGCTTCGTCGGGAGCGCCAGGGAGACGGATGCGCTCGCGCGGAGTGTTCCGGATACGGACGGCGTGGTCGTCGTGCCGGCCTTCGTGGGCCTGGGAGCGCCCTATTGGGACGAGGCGGCTCGCGGCACGATCGTCGGGATCACGCGAGGGACGTCGCGCGCGCATATCACGCGAGCGACCCTCGAATCGATCGCCTATCAGACGCGCGACGTGATGGGGGCGATGGCCCAGGATTCGGGGATCGAACCGGCGGTGCTGCACGTCGACGGAGGCGCGTGTGAGAACGATTTCCTGATGCAGTTCCAGGCGGACATCCTCGGGATCACGGTGGAGCGGCCGGCGGTGCTGGAGGTGACGGCGATGGGGGCGGCCACGCTCGCGGGGCTCGGTGTGGGATTCTGGCGCGATCGTTCGGAACTCGATGCGCGGGTCGAGGCGCCGACCTCGTTCGAACCGACGATGCCCGAAGACGAAAGGGAGTCGCGCTATCGGACCTGGCTCCGCGCGGTCGAACGGTCCCGGGGCTGGGTCGAGGAGGGGGCGGTCTGATGCGGCCTCTCGTCATCGCCCACCGCGGGGCTTCCGGAGAGCTGCCCGAGAATACGCTGCCCGCCTTCGAGAGGGCCATCGAAGAGGCGGCGGACATGATCGAAACCGACCTGCATCTGAGCCGCGATGGCGTCGTCATGATCCACCACGATGCAGAACTCGAGCGTCTGGGTGTCCATGGCGAGATCCGCGACCACCTGGCGGCCGAGTTGGCCGAACTCGACGCGGCGCCGCGCACGGCCGCCACCGAAAGAATGCCGACGCTCGACGAGATCCTGGATCTCTTCGCTGAACGGATTCCCTTCAATCTGGAACTCAAGGTGGGCGTGGGCGACGTGCCCTACGCGGGGCTCGAAGATCTCGCGGTGACCGCCGTGGAGAAACGGGGGCTGCTGCCGCGGATGCTTTATTCGAGCTTCTACGACCCGGTGCTCGCGCGCCTTCGCAAACGGAGTCCAGAGGCGCGGATCGCGCTGCTGGTCTCCCCGCGGGCGCCCGTGGCGATCTTCGAGCGCGCGGAACGGATCCGGGCGGAGGCCATCCACCCCGAAGTGGGCCTCGTCACGCCGGAACTGGTCGAGGAAGCCCACGCGGCGGGATTGAAGGTCTACCCGTACACGGCCAACGCGCGAGAGGAGATGGTGAGACTGCTCGACTGCGGGGTCGACGGCCTCATCACGAATCATCCGAGCCGCCTTCATGCCGTCTTGCGCGAGCGCGAAAAGGCCTGATTGCCCGGGGCCTTGCGGCGGGTTCTGCCCTCGGCTGTCCGCCCCGGTCCAGGTTGACTTTCAGGCGGCGTTGGCTTAGGGTCGCAGGTTCGAAAAACGTTGGACCCGCGGCGACTTAGCACGCCGTGGGGCGACCCCCGACGACGCGATCATCGCCTCCGACCCGGTCTTTCGGCCAGCCTCGACCCCGTTCCGGGGTTGAGCTGGCACAGACGAACAGACGAGAGACGAGAGGGGAAGGGGAGGGTCGACGGAAGAGCGAGGAGGTCGGCATGGCGCCGGGAATGCGCGCCGCCGATCGCGATCCCGAACCGGGTTCGCTCGATTCCGAACGACGAGGCCGCGGCGGCGGAGGGTCGACCCGGACGCATTGACTGGACCGAGTTCGACTCGGATGCGACGCCTGGGGTCGTTCGGAGCTCGCTTTCGCAGCCTCGACGCCCCTCGATGACGGAGTCCCGCACGAGGGAGACACCGGTGGAGCCGCAGAACGCGCAGCAGGACGCAGCGGAAAACGCAGCACCGCCGCCAGGACGAGAAGAAAAAGACGAGAAGAAAGAAAAAAGAAAAAGAGAAGCAGGAACAGAAGGAAAACGCGCGCCCCTCGCGCCAGCATGGAACAAGGAAGCCGGACACCCCCATGATTCGATACGGACTGCCCCCGAAACAGGGTCTCTACGACCCCTCCCTCGAACACGATGCCTGTGGCATCGGCTTCGTGGCCGACCTCGAGAAGCCCGCAAGTCATGGCATCCTCGAGAAGGCGACGGAGGTGCTTTGTCACCTCGCCCATCGCGGTGCGGCGGGATCCGACGAAACGACCGGCGACGGCGCGGGCATGTTGATCCAGACGCCGGACAAGTTCCTTCGCAAGGTGGCCGACGAGAGCGGCTTCGGGCTTCCCGAGCGGGGTGCCTATGCGTCGGGCCTCGTCTTCCTGGCCGTCGATGCCGACGAGCGGAAGAAGCAGATCGAGATCGTCGAGGCGGCGATCGCGGCCGAGGGCCAGCGTCTGCTCGGCTGGCGCGAAGTGCCGACGGATCCGGACGCGATCGGCGAGATCGCACGGGCCGGCATGCCCGCGATCCGGCAGATCTTCATCGCCGCGGCGGAGGGTCTCGACCAGCCCGCCTTCGAGCGGAAGCTCTACGTGATCCGCCGGGTGATCGAGAATCGCATCGACGAACTCGGCACGGCCTTCCACATTCCGAGCCTCTCGTCGAAGACCTTTCTCTACAAGGGCATGTTCCTCGCGCACCAGACGCCCGCGTTCTATCCCGATCTGCAGGACGCCGACGTCGAGTCCCGACTCGCGGTCGTCCATCAGCGCTACAGCACGAATACCTTCCCGACCTGGGACCTGGCCCAGCCCTTCCGGTATCTCGCGCACAACGGTGAGATCAACACGATCCGCGGCAACCAGAACTGGATGAACGCGCGGGAAGGAACACTGAAATCCGATCTCTTCGGGGATGATCTCAAGAAGCTCTTCCCCGTGATGCGGACGGGGACCAGCGACTCGGCGCGCTTCGACAACGCGCTCGAGTTCCTGCATCTGGCGGGGCGGGATCTGCCCCTTTCGATGCTGATGATGATTCCCGAAGCCTGGGAGAACCAGCCGTCGATGAGCGAGGAGCGGCGGGCCTTCTACGAATACCATTCCTGCATGATGGAACCCTGGGACGGGCCGGCCTCGATGTGTTTCTCGAATGGAGACGGCGTGGGCGCCGTTCTCGATCGGAATGGTCTCCGACCCTCGCGCTATGTCGTGACGCGCGAGGGTCTCGTCGTGATGGGTTCCGAGGTCGGGACGCTCGCCATCGATCCCGCGGAGATCGTCAGCAAGGGAAGGCTCGAACCGGGTCGGATCTTCTACGCCGATCTCGACGAGGGGCGCATCGTCGACGATGCGGAGCTGAAGGATCGCTACATCTCGCGCCATCCCTACAGGACCTGGGTCGAGACCCACCAGATCGAACTGAAGGACCTCGACGTGGCCGAGGTCCGCCGGGAGAATGGCCGGGACATCGCGAGGCCCACGAGCCCCGAGATGCGTTTCGCTCTCCAGAAGACCTTCGGATACACCCTCGAGGATCTGCGCTTCCTGATCGCGCCCATGGTGGCGAACGCGAAGGAACCCCTGGGCTCGATGGGGGAAGACTCGGCACTGGCCTGCCTGTCGGATCGGTCGAGGCTTCTCTTCCACTACTTCAAACAGAATTTCGCCCAGGTCACCAATCCGGCCATCGACTCGATACGCGAGCGGCCGGTCATGACCCTCGAGTCGACGCTCGGGTTGGAGCGGAACCTCCTCGAGGAGACGCCGGAACACGCGCAACTGCTGCGACTCCATCGTCCGGTCCTCCGCAACGCCCAGCTCGAGGCGATCCGCAAGATCGACAAGCCGGGCTTCAAGGCACAGACGCTGAGCACCCTCTACAAGGTGGCCGAGGGCGGCAAGGGCCTGCGCGCGGCGGTCGACCAGCTCTGTCGCGAGGCTTCCCAGGCGATCGCTTCGGGCGCGAATATCCTGATCCTGTCCGATCGCGGCGTGAATCCCGAACTCGCCCCCATCCCGTCCCTGCTCGCGACCGGTGCCGTCCATCATCATCTCATCCGGGAGAGTTCGAGGACGCAATGCGGCCTGGTCGTCGAAACCGGCGAGGCGCGCGAAGTGGCGCATTTCGCGCTGCTCGTGGGCTATGGCGCCGGCGCGATCAATCCCTATCTCGCCTTCGAGACGGTCGAGGACCTTGTCGACGAGGGCATCTACGTGCCCGAGGGTCTCGATGAGGAGACGGCGGAGGAGAACTATCTCAAGGCCATCGATCTCGGTCTGCTGAAGATCTTCGCGAAGATGGGGATCTCGACGCTGCAGAGCTATCGCGGCGCCCAGATCTTCGAAGCGATCGGACTCAGCCAGGAGGTGATCGATCTCGCCTTCGTCGGAACCCATTCCCGGGTGGCGGGCATCGGACTCGACGTCCTGGCCCGGGAGGCCGAGATGCGTCACGACCGGGGCTTCCCGGATGGCGAGTTCGAGTATCCGGAACTCGATCCCGGCGGCCTCTATCAGTGGCGTCTGCGGGGCGAACAGCACACCTTCAATCCCGAATCCGTCGCGAATCTCCAGCGCGCCGTGCGTGACGAGAACTGGAAGAGCTTCGAGGAGTACACGAAGGCGGCCAACGACGATGCCGTTCGCATGCGCACGCTTCGCGGGCTGCTCGATTTCAAGTTCGATCGCGATCCGGTGCCCCTGGAAGAGGTCGAGGAGGCGGCGGAGATCGTCCGCCGATTCTGCACGGGTGCCATGTCCTATGGCTCGATCTCGGCCGAAGCCCACGAGACCCTCGCGATCGCGATGAATCGCCTGGGCGGAAAGAGCAATACGGGCGAGGGGGGCGAGGATCCCAAACGCTGGACGCCGGATGAGAATGGCGATTCCCGGCGTAGCGCGATCAAGCAGGTCGCGTCGGGACGTTTCGGCGTGACGAGCGCCTATCTCGTGAATTCCGACGAGATGCAGATCAAGATCGCCCAGGGCGCCAAGCCCGGCGAAGGGGGTGAGCTGCCGGGCCACAAGGTCGACAAGATCATCGCGAAGACCCGCTATTCGACCCCAGGCGTGGGCCTCACGTCCCCACCGCCGCATCACGATATCTACTCGATCGAGGATCTGTCCCAGCTGATCCACGATCTGAAGAACGCGAACCGCCATGCCAACGTGAGCGTCAAGCTCGTTTCCGAGACCGGCGTCGGCACGATCGCTTCAGGGGTTTCGAAGGGCAAGGCCGACGGCGTGCTCATCGCGGGTCACGATGGCGGGACGGGCGCTTCGGCGCTCACGTCGATCAAGAACGCGGGCTGTCCCTGGGAGATCGGCCTGGCGGAGACCCAGCAGACCCTGGTCCAGAACGACCTTCGGGGCCGCATCCGCCTCCAGGTCGACGGCGGATTCAAGACCGGTCGGGACGTCGTGATCGGAGCGCTCATGGGCGCCGACGAGTTCGGCTTCGCGACGGCACCGCTCGTCGCGCTCGGTTGCATCCTCATGCGCGTCTGTCATCTGAATACCTGTCCGGTCGGGATCGCGACCCAGCGACCCGAATTGCGCGAACGATTCGCGGGTCAGCCCGAACACGTGACACGCTTCTTCTTCTTCGTCGCGGAACAGGTGCGCGAGCTGATGGCGAAGCTCGGCTATCGCACGATGGACGAGATGATCGGCCAGGTCGATCGCCTCGAGATGCGGAAGTCGATCAATCATTGGAAGGCCTCGACCCTCGACCTCTCGGACCTGCTCTACAAGCCCGATCTGCCCCACGACCTGCATCACACGGGGAAGCAGGATCACGGGCTCGACGGAGCCCTCGACATGAAGCTGCTCGAGCTGGCCGAGCCGGCGCTCGCCCGGGGTGAGTCGGTCCGGATCTCGCTTCCAGTCAAGAACATCAATCGCACGGTCGGGACGATCCTCGGTTCCGAGGTTTCGCGGAAATACGGTCTCGAGGGGTTGCCCGAAGGCACGATCGAGATCGAACTCGAAGGCTCGGCCGGCCAGAGCCTCGCGGCCTGGCTGCCGAAGGGCATCCAGATCCGGGTCGAAGGCGACGCCAACGACTATGTCGGCAAGGGCCTTTCGGGCGGACGGGTGATCGTGCGCGCGCCGGCCATCGCGACCTATGACCCGGCGAAGAACATCATCGCCGGAAACGTCCTGCTCTATGGAGCGACCGGTGGCGAGGCCTTCTTCCACGGACCCGTCGGAGAGCGCTTCTGCGTGCGGAACTCCGGTGCGGAGGCGGTCGTCGAAGGGGTGGGCGATCACGGGTGCGAGTACATGACGGGCGGTCGGGCGATCATTCTCGGGCCGACGGGGCGGAACTTCGCGGCCGGCATGAGCGGAGGGATCGCCTTCGTTCTGGACGAGGAAGGCGGATTCGCGGATCGCCTGAATCCCCTCGCGGCGGTCGATCTCGAGCCCCTCGACGAATCGGACGCCGAGTACGTCCAGAACATGTTGCGGAAGCATTTCGACTATACCCGCAGCCGACGGGCCGAGGACATCCTGCGGAAATGGGACACGTTCGCGCCGAAATTCGTGAAGGTCTTTCCGCGGGAATATCGGGCGGCACTCGAAGAGCTGGCCAACGAGTCCGCATAGACCCGTACCAACCCCCTCGCGGTGCCTGCCCGGGAGAGACTCCGGGACGAGCGTCACCGCCGATCGAAGCGCTGAGGCAGAAAACGCATGGCAAAGCCGACAGGATTCCTCGAGATCAAGAGAAAGGGGCCCCGCTACCGTCCGGTCGAGGAGCGGGTCAAGGATTTCAAGCAGGTCATGCTGCCGGTGCCCGACGAGGAGCTGACGGAGCAGGCCGCGCGCTGCATGGACTGCGGCATCCCCTTCTGCAGCTACCCGAACCACGGGCGCGGCGGTTGTCCCCTCGGCAACGTGATCCCCGACTGGAACGACCTCGTCTACCGGGGAAAATGGGAAGACGCGAGCGTGCGTCTTCATTCGACGAACAATTTTCCGGAGTTCACGGGATCGGTCTGCCCTGCGCCCTGCGAAGCGGGCTGTGTGCTCGGCATCAACGACGATCCGGTCACGATCAAGAACGTCGAATTCAAGATCGCGACCCATGCATGGGAAAGGGGCGTGATCAAACCGGTCCTGCCGAAGCGGCGAACGGGCCATTCCGTTGCCGTCGTGGGATCCGGCCCCGCCGGGCTCGCGGCGGCCCAGCAACTCTGTCGCGCGGGTCATGGCGTGACGGTCTTCGAGAAGAGTGACCGGATCGGCGGATTGCTCCGCTATGGCATTCCCGAATTCAAGATGGAGAAGTGGATCATCGACCGGCGCCTCGAGCAGATGAAGGAGGAGGGCGTCTCCTTCCAGACAGGCGTGCATGTCGGGAAGGATCTTTCGACGGCGGATCTGCGCAAGAATTTCGATGCGGTCCTGCTCTGCATGGGTGCAGAGCTGCCCCGGGACCTTCCGGTCGAGGGGCGGAACCTGAAGGGGATCCATTTCGCGATGGAGTTCCTTCCCCAGGCGACGCGTCGGGTCCATGGCGATCCGGTTCCGCCGGAAGAGGAGATCCTGGCGACGGGAAAGCATGTCGTCATCCTGGGTGGCGGGGATACGGGTTCCGATTGTGTAGGGACGAGCCTGCGGCAGGGGGCCCTTTCCGTCACTTCGATCGAGTTGCTGCCCGAGCCGCCCCAGGGCTTCAATCCCCAGACCCCGTGGCCGATGTGGCGGATGATCGCCCGCAGTTCGAGTTCCCACGACGAGGGGGGCGTGCGGAAATTCGCCATGATGACCAAGAAGTTCCTGGGGTCGAATGGCCATGTCGAAGCGCTGCAGGGCGTCGAGGTCCGCTTCGGCGATCCGGATGCGTCGGGACGTCCGGGTCTCGAAGAGATTCCGGGGACGGAATTCGAGATCCAGGCGGACCTCGTCCTGTTGGCGCTGGGTTTTCTCGGCCCCGTTCCCACCGGACTCATTTCCGAACTCGGTTTGAAACTCGATCCGCGTGGCAATGTCGAGACGCCGCAGCGGGACTACCGGACCTCCGAGCCTGGGGTTTTCGCCGCAGGAGACTGCCGTCGGGGACAGAGTCTCGTCGTCTGGGCCCAGTGGGAGGGTCGTGAGGCCGCGCGGACCGTCGATGCCTACCTGGTGGGTCATTCCCGACTTCAACCGCGGGATACGCCGGGAAATTCTCCCGACTAGAAGCATCCATGGATTCCCGGATTTCCGTGCCCAACGGGAGAGGCCTCTCGCGAGCGGTTTTTCTTGTCCCCTGCTCTACGTCGCATGGGCGAAGACGGAATCGGAGTCCCACCCGTCGGGCGATGCCCGTTCCCACTTCTCGAGCGACGCGGGGCTTCGGGATCGATCCTTCGATCGGGAGAGCACGGTTTCCGGTCTTTCGACGAGGGCGGGTTCCGAGGCTTTGCTGTCCTCGTCTGCCACATGCGTTCGGGTTCTGGGCGATGGCGTGTTCCGCATCACATCGTTCCCGGAAGTGAAAACGGTGCCCCCATCGCCGTACGATCGTGTAGTCTAGTCGCATGAGCGTCGACCGTCGCAGCGAGCGGGAAATGTCGCAGGTAGGTCAGTACGACTTCGACCGACTCGAACAATCCGTCGAGTTCCTCATCAACGAGCATGAACGCCTTTCCCG
>DRKE01000475.1 GCA_011051925.1 Deltaproteobacteria bacterium | reverse complement strand
GATGCACATTGGCTGTTCCAGTTGTAGGCCAGACCCTTCCAGTGGAGCGGATCGCCCGGCGGCGTGGGTTCCCCGGGCTGGAGTCCGAACCATCGCTGCCCCCCTTCCGCTTCGGGACGTGAATCCCATGCGACGGGAAGGGCCTGCTTCCGCCCGCCGGAAACGGACACGAGAAACTGCTGGAGTGGTTCGAATCCGAATGTATGGGTCACCCGCAGCCGCTCGACGGGCCGACCGGCCGTCTCGTACTCGACGAAGAAATCCGCCTCTTCCCGAACGAATCGCCAGGTCTCGTCGAAACGCCGGAGGATCGAACCGTCGAATCGCCCGAGCACGGTCCCGGGCTTCGCCACCTGCATCGACCGATCGTGGTACGAACCGCGCCAGCGTTCCCCTTCCTCGTCATGGCATCCGATGCATTCCTCCGCCCCGACGAACATTTCCGGAACACGCTCCCCGGCCTCCGAAGCTGCGGCGAGGTGCTGAGCTCCGGCATCTCCATCGCCGAATCGATCACCTCGTTGTTGGTGCTCCCCGCCATCGCCCTCGCCGCACGCTCCCCCCACGATCGCGATGAGGCAGAAAACCAGCTTCGCCCATGCCGGGCGGTGCCGGACGCGAAGCGAGGAGACCCCGTGACGACGGGAATCGGGGCATGACGCCATGGCGCCGACCTTCGCCCAGTTCCAGAGGACGCGCAATCGGCCCGATCCTCGTCCGATCCCCACGGTGCCCCTCGTAACCGGACATCGGAACCGGTCGTAGACGCTCCAGAGGTTTCCCATCACCCGGATCACCCGGAGCGCAGACCGACGTGGACCGTTCCGACTTCATCGAAGCCCTGGTTGCCGATCTCCAACCCGTCCGGCCGCCGATGCGCTGGCTCGGAGCGGTGGGAATCTGGTCTGCCGCCTCATGGCTCTTCGTCACGACGGAGATCTTCGCGAAGGGTGCGCTTCGCGAAGGCGTCGGGCTGGAGATCCTGGCATCGCCGCGCTTCGCCTTCGAACTCGCGATCGGTCTGGCGACGGGCTTCGCCGCCATCGCCGTGGGACTCGAGATGGGTACGCCCGGTGCTCCCTGGAGCCTGCGACGCCCGCACTTGCCGGTCGCGCTCATGATCGCGTGGATCCTCGTGGCGGGAAGCGACGCGTTCTCGTCTCTCGTGGTGACGTCGGCGCCGATGCGCACCGCCTGTTTCGCTGAAACGCTCCTCGTCTCGCTGCCACCCTGGGCCTTCGCCCTCCATCTGCTTCGCCGACGCGCCCTCCTGCAGGCCGGCCGGGCCGGATTCCTCACCGGTGCGGCCGCGGCTGCGATTCCCGCGTTCTGGATGCAGCTTGCCTGCGTGACGCAATCTCATCACAACCTCACGGCCCACCTCTCACCGATCCTGATCGTCGGTCTGCTGGGTGCCTTCGTCGCTTCCCGTGTGGTCCCTCGCGGCTGAATCGACGTGCGCAGGGCCGGGCTTCCTTCGCCACGCCTGGGCTAGAATCGCCCGCATGAGCGACGAACCCGAATTCGCCTCCGACATGGGCATCGAGTTTCTCGGCGAGGTCGATGGCTCGACGACCCTGCAACTCGATCTCTCCCAGAAACACATGAGTCGAGCCAACCGCGCCCACGGCGGCGTCCTTTTCACGCTTCTCGACACCGCCCTCGGCCGGTCCATCCTGAACCACCTCCCCGCCGGCCGAGGTTGTGCCACCGTCGAGATCAAGGTCAACTATTTCCGTCCCGTCCAGCGAGGACGGATCACGGCGCGCGCCCGGATGCGCGAACTGACGCGAAGCCTCGGCTATGCCGAAGGCGAAGTGTTGAACGAGGAGGGCAAGGTTCTCGCCCGCGCATCGGGCACCTTCTTCCTCACGGAGTCCCTGCGCCAGGGGGACCGGGAGCGGGTCTGAATCCACGAAGCGGGACGCTCCGCTCAGTCGAGTTCGACGCTTCCGCTGATCTGGACCCGGATGTCGCTGCTTCCTGCCTCGAAGGCCGGCGGCGGAACGGCGTCGAACGCGGAAACGGACGCTTCCCCACGCATCATCTCCATCCGGCGGAACGGCACGCCGTGGCGGCCGACCGAAAGGGAGACCAACGACCAGCCCGAGGCCTCGAGCCCTCTTGCGATCAGGCTGGCCCGCGCACGAAAGGCCGACAGGGCCTCCTGGATCAGTTCGTCCTCGACCGCCATGCGGGTCTCCGGCCGGATCGAAAAATCGACTCCCACCAGCAGGACGGACTCCCCCTGGAGTCGGCCGATCAGCTTCGCCAGGCGGTCGACATCGCGGGTCTCCGCCCGGAACTCCTGTCGCGCCCGCCACCGGACGACGCGCCCGTCCTCGTAGACCGGCTGGGTCACGTATGCGCCGCTTCGAAGCTCGATGCCCTTCGTCTTCCGGGCCCTTGCGAGGGCGCCGGCCATCCGCGTGTTGACCGTCTGCGCGATCCTCGCGAGATCCTTGCCCTCCGCCTGGACGGCAAAGCGCGCCGTCGCCCAGTCGTTCGCGACTTCGCGTCGCGTCTCCACCTGGAACGAAACCCGGTTCCGTACGATCTCCTCCGCATGCGCCCACGTGGGCAATACCCCGAAAAGCAACAGGCCCGAAAGAATCCATCCCCACATGTCCGTTCCTCCTCCTTGCGGATCGTAGCCGGCAACGACATGACCGCGTATCGCGCGAGGCTCGGCGCCTCTGCATCGCATCCCGCGCCATCCCGGATTTCGACACTCCGACGGGACGTCCGGTGCGCTCGTGCTCCTTTCATTTCGTTCGCGAAGGATCCCTTCGTTTCCAGGCGATCCGCCGATTTCAGGCTAAACTGATCCACGAATGATCCCTCGGCTCGTCACATCCTGGGTCGTCATCTTTGTTCTACCGCTGATCGGGTGTCAGAACCTCGCGAGCAGGACAGCAATCCGCTTCGCGGACGACATTTCCTCTGCCGTCCTGGACCAGGACGATCCCGATCTCGTACGCGAGGGGGCTCCCGCCTACCTGATCGCCATCGACGGGCTGATCGAGGGCGACCCGGAAAACCAGACGCTCCTGCTCGCCGGCGCCCGCCTCTACGCCGCCTACAACTCGGCTTTCGTGACCGACCCCGAACGAACGAAGAAACTCGCCCTGCGCGCCAGGCAGTACGGCGATCGGGCCCTGTGTCTGCAGCGTTCCGATCTCTGTCATCTCGACCGCCTGCCCTTCGAAGAATTCGAGAAGACGATCGCCCGGGCGACGCCCTCGGATCTCGATGCGCTCTACGGATTCGGGAGCGCCTGGGCCGCGTGGATCCAGGCCAACACGGACGACTGGAACGCCATCGCGCAGATCCCGCATGTCCAGGCCCTGATGGAGCGGGTGGTGGAGCTTCAGCCGGATTTCGACCAGGGTGGCGCGCAGCTCTATCTGGGGATCCTCTACACCCTGCGACCCGCGAGCATGGGGGGCCGCCCGGAACTCGGCCGACGACATTTCGAGGCGGCCATCGAGTACTCTCACGGGCGGAACCTGACGGCCAGACTGCTCTTTGCCCGGCAGTATGCCCGACTCGTCTTCGATCGGGATCTCCATGATCGGCTGCTGAACGAAGTGGTCCAAGCCGACCCGAAGGCGAAAGGCTTCACCCTCGCCAACGTGCTGGCCCAGGAAGAGGCGCGCAGGCTGCTCGCGGAGTCCGATGACTATTTCTAGTTCTTCTAGTTCCAGCCCCCGCCCGACCCGCATCCGAGTCGGCCGCTCTCGCCGCGGCATGGGCATCCCGTTCCTGCTGCTCTTTGCGGGTCTCCTGCTCTCGCTCGGCGCCCCGCCCGCGGCCGCTCGCACCCTGAAGATCGCCACGCTGATGCCCGAAGGCAGCAGCTTCGTCTCGCAGATGCGCGAGGCCGGCCGCGAGATCGAACGCCGGACCTCGGGCCGGGTCAAGCTGAAATTCTATCCCGGGGGCGTGATGGGGGGCGACAAGACCGTGATGCGGAAGATGCGGATCGGCCAGATCCAGGGCGCCGCCCTCACGAGCGGCCCCCTGGCCAGCGTCTATCCCGACATCGAGATCTACAGCCTGCCGCTCTTCTTCCGGAACCATGCCGAAGTCGACCATGTCCGCGAGCGGATGGACCCCGAACTCGCCACCGGTCTCGCACGGGTCGGATTCACGGCGCTCGCCATCACGGACGGCGGATTCGCCTACCTCTTCTCGAAGAACGCGATTCGACGCGTCGAGGATCTTCCGAAGGCCCGGATCTGGATTCCCGAAGACGACGTCATGAGCCAGACCGCTCTCGAGATCGCTGGTGTCTCGCCAATTCCCCTTCCGACGGCCGATGTCTATACGGCGCTCCAGACCGGGCTCATCGACACCGTGGCGGCACCCCCGATGGGTGCGATCGCCTTCCAGTGGCACACGAAGGTGCGAACGATGACGAATGTTCCGCTGATGTACCTGATCGGCGTCTTCGTCGTCGATCGGAAGACATTCGATCGTCTTCGCCCCGAAGATCGGTCGATCATGCGGGAGGAGATCGCGAACGCCGCCCATCGACTCGATCTCGAAACCCGCGAAGGCGAGACACGAGCGATCCGGGCCCTCGCCAACCAGGGGATCGAGATCCTGTCTCCTCCGTCCGAAGAAGAGCTCGAACGTTGGCACGACATCAGCCGCGAAGCGATCCGTCGGCTGCGCGAATCGAACCGCTACTCGAAGGAGCGGATCGACGAGATGGTCGGACTCGTCGAAGAAATGCGGGCCGCGAGACCCGCAGCCCCGACCAGGACCGATCCGCCCGGTCCCGAAGCGAAGTGAGATTCGTGGGGGCGAGCGACCCACGAGCCCGCATCCTCGATCTCCTGCACTGGATCGAGGACGGCTTCCTGGCTCTCCTGCTCGGCATCCTGGTCGTCCTGGCCCCCCTCCAGATCATCCTGCGAAACGCCTTCGATGCGGGTTTGAGCTGGGCGGATGCGTTCCTCCGCGTCCTCGTTCTCTGGATCGCCCTCTTTGGCGCGCTCGCCGCGAGCCGGGGCAACAAGCAGATCGCCATCGACGTCGTTTCGAAACTGCTTTCCCCTCGGCCGCGAGCGCTCCTGGAATTCGTGACCGGCCTCTTCACGGCCTTCGTCTGCTTCGTCGTCGCGCGATACGCCTGGGCCTTCGTCATGGCGGAACGCGAGTTCGGGGCGAAGGCCTTCGGGGACGTTCCCGCGTGGATCTGCGAGAGCGCGATTCCCTTCGCCTT
>DRKE01000474.1 GCA_011051925.1 Deltaproteobacteria bacterium | reverse complement strand
GTCGCGGATGACGTGATGGGGTTGGCCCGGATCCGACACATGCCGGTCGTCGACGATGGGGGGGCGGTCGTCGGCCTGGTCAGCCAGAGGGACCTGTTTCGCGGCGCCCTCGCGCGCGCGCTCGGGTATGGGGATTTCGCCCAACAGAAACTCCTGGGAATGCTGCGTGTGAAGGACGTGATGTCGACCGATGTCGTGTCCACGCCGCCCGATGCCTCCCTCGCTTCCGCGGCGAAGACGATGACGGAGAAGAAGATCGGCTGCCTCGTCGTCGTCGAGGAGGATCGCCTCGTCGGGATCCTGACCGAGAGCGATTTCGTCCGGCTCGTCCTCGAGGAAGAGGATGTCGGGGCCGAGGGGAAGGAGGCGGTCCGATGACGACGGACATCGAGCACGGGGAGCCGATCGGAGTCGGAGATCCCACAGCCCCTTCGTCGGCCGTCAAGGTCGAGGAGGGATTCGACGACATTCCGATGGAGGATTGCCTGCGCCTGCTGCGTGAGGGGGCCGTCGGCCTGCTGGCCCTGTCGGGCGGGAAGGCGCCGGATCTCCGCCCGGTCAACTTCGCGCTCTATCGACGACAGATCGTGATGCGAACCGGGCACGGTCGGATCTTCGAGGGGGCACGGGCAGAAGAGCCGGCGGCCTTCGTGATCTCGGAATCGGATCGTCTCGAACATACGGGGTGGAGCGTGGTGGTCACGGGCCGCCTGTCGATCTGTGATCCGACGGATGCCGCGATCCGGACCCGTGTCCGGCCCTGGGCGAGGGCGGACAAGGGAGAATGGGTCGTCCTCTCGATCGATCAGGTGACAGGGCGGCGGATCTCGAGCTTCGCGGGTGGAGCGGGCGATGGCGGAGCGGGGTGATCCGGGAACCGGAACGACCCGATGGGGATGGGCCGAGGGCGTTGGCAGCGAGCCGCGTCTCTTCCGGGCGGCGCGCCGATCCTGGTTCCGGGTCGAATGGGAGGGGCTCGAGCATGTTCCGCGCGAGGGGGGCGCGCTGCTCGTCTCGAACCATGCGGGCATGATGCCTGTCGACGGCGGAATCATCAAGTATGGGATCGAGGAGAAGCTCGGGCGTCCGGTCTTCTCCCTGGCCCATCACGGTTTCTGGCGTGTTCCCTTCGTCGGAAGGCTGATGAACCAGATCGGCAGCGTCGTGGGCCATCCCGACAACGCCCATCGTCTGCTCGCGGAGGAGAAGGCCTTTGTCGTCGTGTTTCCCGAAGGCGAGAAGGGGCCCGTCAAGCCGAAGAGCGAACGCTATCGGCTCCAGCGTTTCGGTCGAGGGGGGTTCGTGGAGACCGCGATTCGCGCCGCGGTCCCGATCGTGCCGATCACCCTGATGGGAACCGAGGATACGACCCCGGTCGTCGGGACCCTGTCGCTCGGGGCACAGCACTATCCCGTGACCCTCAATTCGCTGTTGTTCGGCCCCATCCTGGGGGCGATCGCGCATTTTCCGGCGAAGATCCGGGCACGGGTCCTGCCCCCGGTCCATCTCGACGGGGTGGCGGGGAGGGCCCCGACGTCACGGAGCTTCCTGATGGATACGGCGGAGAAGATCCGAGGAGACATGCAGGCCGCGCTCGATGAGATGCTCGACGCGCGGAAGAGCATCTGGTCGGGTTGAAAGGGCGGGGCGTTCGGGGGCGATGGACGGAGTCGGGCGATGAGGCGGATGGTCGTTCTGGGCGGAGGCACGCCGTTGGGAAGAAGGGTGGTCGATGCCCTCCGCCGGGAGTCCTGGGTCGACCGGGTGGCGGGGATCGAGAGTCATCACGCCGGTCGACCGGGCGACGAAGACCTCGAGGTCATCGCGTGGACCCGGGACCATCGCCCCCTTGCCGAATACCTGTTGAAAGAGGAGATCGATACCGTCGTCGACTGCAGCCTGGTGGAAGACCGCAGTGGCCGGACCCGACGACCGTCGGGGGCGAATGTCATCTCGGCCATGTACGTCGGAGCCGCGATCGCCGACGAGCGCTCCCCCGTCCGTTCCTGGGTGGTTGCCTCGTCGAGTGCCATCTACCCGATCGGCAGTCATGCGCCCCTTCTCCAACGTGAGGATCGGGCCGATGCGAGGGGCGGTGACGAGCGGTCGGCCTCGATCGCCGAGGCGGAAGACTATGCGCGCAGCCTGGCCGAACGGATGCCTGACGTGAACGTGGCGCTGCTTCGGTTGCAGGAACTCGCGGGCGGGGAGGTCCGCGGGCCGCTGGCGAGGCTTCTCGCGCGTGTCGTGGTTCCGAGGATCGTGGGCTTCGACCCGACGATCCAACTTCTCCACGAGCAGGATGCCGTGAGTGCGCTGACCTGGGCCGCCGAGGTCGAACTGGCCGGAGTCTTCAACGTCGCGTCCTCCGGCGTGGTCCGCATGAGCGAGGCGATCCGGGTGACCGGCCATCACGGCCTTCCCGTCCTGCCGATGCCCGGGTCTCCGTTCGAAGGGCTCTTCGATCGGTTGGGCCTTCCCTTCGTTCCTCCGTCGATGAACGGACTGCTCCTCTACGGGCAGGCACTCGACACGGACAAGATCGCGCGTGCCGGCTGGCATCCGGCGTTCGACCAGCTGGGGTGCCTCGCTCCGCTTCGATGACGACTGCAACGATTTGATTCAGGTCCGCGACCGGACCTGGCCCGGTCTTCGTGCGTGCCGGAGCGCTCGTCAGGGATCCCTGCGGATTTCTCGCTGGGACATCTGACGACGGGTGTGAGATTTGACCTCGAAGCATGGGGCGGGAGGTCGATGATCCCGCGTTGATCGTGTTCCCGATCCGGCACGCACATTGCACAACCCCGCGATGCACGGCGACCGCAGGGGCGCTCGTGTGCATGCTGGCCGAGCGGGTCCGGCATGGATGGAAAATCGACTATCGAAGGAGTCGGACGATGAGGTTCGGAAATGGCAATACCAGCAATGGGCGGCCCATGCCGTCACTCGAGGGCAGGGACCGGACGAAGCTTGCCGGGGGTCGTTCCCGGTGCACGCGCGGGGCGGGCGTTCTTGCTGCCCTGCTCGTCTTCATGGTCCTCGGAGCATTTCCGGCGGGTGCTTCCGAGACGGACTGCGACGGGATCCTTCCGGATTTCCTCTGTGATTCCGACCGGGAGGCGCGGCCCGAAGGCCACGTGGCGCCGATGTCGATGCCGTACCTCTTCGAGGATCCCTACATCACGACCGAGCTGAACCTCGTCGGGATCTACCACAACTTTCCCGCGGATTCGGTCTTCGACGGCGGGGAGGCCGGGGTCATCGCGCTCCAGGCGCGGATCGCGATCACCGACCGGCTCGCCTTCATCGCGACGAAGGATGGATACACCTTCCTGCGTCCGGACAACTCGATCCTCAACAACGAGGAAGGGTTCATGGACATCACGGCGGGTCTCAAGTACGCCGTGATCGACGATCGCGAGAAAGGCCTGATCGTGACGCCCAGCTTCCGATACGAAGTGCCTCTCGGAAACGACGGCGTTCTGCAGGGAAAGGGGAAGGGCGTCGTCATTCCCGCGGTCAGCGTCGGATACGGACCGGACAATCTCCATCTCGTCGCGGACCTCGGCGCCCAGATCGCCGTCGATGGGGACAAGGACAGCTCGTCCCTGTTCTACAACATCCATCTCGATCAGGCCTTCGAGGTCGACTGCATTCCCGGAGCGAAATTCGTCGTGCCCTTCATCGAACTCAACGGGATGAGCTGGGTCGATTCGGGGGATGGTTCGGCCACGCTGCAGACGGATCTGGGGCGATTGTCGGTCAAGGCCGCGCAGAACGCGTTGGCGGCCGGGCTCGAGGATCGTCGATTCGAGGGTGCCGACGTCGCGAACCTCGGTTCGACGCGCATGGCTGGCGAGACGCTGATCACGATGGCATGGGGCATCCGGGTTCCCTTCGAGAACGGGTTCTCGACCGGCATGTCCTACGAGCGGGCGATCAGCCAGCGACACGACATCTTCGAGCAGCGCTGGACCTGGATGGTCAGCTACGACTTCTGAGCCCGAGGATCGGGCGCGGCGCGGGAGAGGTGGCCGACGGTCGACCCGTGAGCAGGACCGCGAGCGGGAGGACGAGAGAAGAGAAGAATGGAAACCGGACGGGGATGATCCGTGGAGGATCATCCCCGTTCCGCGTCCGCGTTTCCCCATCCTCTCGCGCATCGCTTCGCGAGGTCAGATCGCTCCCTCCGTCGTCCGGCGCTTGAGCCGCTCCAGCAGGGCATGGGGGGCCGGTTCCGGTTTCGCGAGCAGCGTGCGCAGGTCGCGGCAGGTCTCGGCATAGATCCCACCGAAGCGGGCACATCGATCACATTCGACGAGATGGGCTTCGATCCGCTCGCGAAGCGTCCGGTCGAGTTCTCCCGCGAGATAGCTCTCGAGGGCGTCGAGGACCTCTCGACATCGGATTCCGGCGATTTCCCGATCAAGCATGGTTCGCCCTCTCGCGCCGCAGCGCGGCCATCAGACGCAGTCGCGCGCGGTGGAGTCGGGATTTCGTCGCCGCGAGCGAAACGCCCAGGATGTGCGCCGTTTCGGGTCCGCTCAGTTCATCGAGATCGTGGAGGGTGATCACGACGCGGTCCTCGGGTGACAGACCTGCCAGGGCCCGCTCGAGAAGAGCCCGCCGCTCGGCATCCGCGACGGCCGACTCGGGGTCGTCCGTCGACCCCCATCCCGCCTCGAGACCCAGGGATTCGATCGTCTCCTCCGTCGTCGCGCTTTCCGGTCGGGCCCGCATGTGCCGCATCGCCTTGTTGCGGGCAATCGTGAAGAGCCAGGCGCGGACCCGCCCCTCTCCCCGGAAACCCGCAGCTCCCCGGAGCGCTGCCAGGAACGTCTCCTGGAGAACGTCCTCGGCGATCGCATCGTCCCCCGTGAGCGCGCGAAGAAAGCGGAGCAGCGCGCCGGAATGGGACTCGACGAGTTCCGCGAACGCGTCGCGATCCCCTCCGGCCGCTTCTTCCAGTCGGCGCCGATCGGCTAGCTCGTGCGGGTCTGGTCCGAGGTCTTCAATGGACAGGTTCGCAGCCCCAGGAGTGTGTAGAGAGGACACGAGCCTACCAGACCCGTGACGAGCGGAACCACTCCGATCCATCCCCAGGGCGTCTGCGGACCGACGAAGACCAGCGAGATCAGCCCGATCCCCACCAGCACGCGCAATACCCGGTCCAGCGTTCGTTCATTCTTCGGAAAGAGACCCGATTCCATGATCCTGTCCTCCATTCCTGTCGAAGTTCTCGAATCGGCCCATTTGTCGATTCGTCCGGGACGGTCGTTCCCGTCCTTCATGGAGAAGGAGTCCGCGAGACGCCCGATGGATTCAGGTTTTTTTCGCGCCAGAGCGGAAAACCCGGGATCTGCTCGAGCGCGACTACTCGCAGAGGCCTCCGCCGAGGATGGCCAGCGGCGTGCAGTCGTAGATGAGTCTTCCCGCCTCGCCGTGTTGCCAGTCGAGGGGGCGGAGGGCGAAGTCCGGCGCCATGCCGCGGGCGGGCTCGTCCTGCAATTCGTCGAGCGGAATCGGATAGGTCGCCCAGTCTCTCGGGGCACGCCAGCCGGGCGGCGGAACGAGTTCACTGCGGGTGCCCGTGACCGGATAGCGCTGTCGCCAGCGATGGATGGCCTCCGCCATGCGGGCGACGATCTCCGGATTCCCGCTCGCGCGGTTGTTCAGCTCGTAGGGGTCCTCCGCGATCCGGAAGAGATGGTTCGTGACCTCGGCCGAAAGCAGGCCCTGTCGGACCTCCTGAACGAGTTTCCATTCGTCGTTGAAGGCCGTCAGGCTGAAATGTCCCCGAATCGGTGTCTCGGAGGCGAAATAGAGATAGTCGTCCCGCTCGACGTGTCGGCCCTCGCGAATCGCGGGCCAGAGATTCCGCCCGGCGAGGGCGTAATGCTCGTTCGTTTCGACTCCGGCCGCGCCCGCCAGGGTGGGAAAGACGTCCATCACGGACAGGATGCTCTGGAAGTGGGTCCCGGCTTCGAGCTGGGCGGGCCAGCGCAGCAGTGCGACGACACGGATCCCGCCCTCGAAGGTGTCGCCCTTGCCGCCGCGAAGAGGCACGTTGTCGGCCCCGCCCGTCGCATAGGCTGCGCCTCCGTTGTCGCTGAAGAAGAGGACGATCGTGTTCTCGGCGATGCCTTCTTCGTCGAGGGTCTCGAGCACCCGTCCGATCGCCTGGTCCATCGCGTCGACGACGGCGGCATAGAGGGGCCGGGCACTCGGTTGGCGTAGCAGGCGGTTGATCCGGCGGCTCTGATCGGAATTCTCGCTTCGCGTGGGCTTCCGGTCGTCCCGCATCCCGGCGTATTTCTTCTTCAGGTCTTCGGGGGCATCGAGGGGCGTGTGGGGCGCGATGAAGGGCATGTAGAGGAAGAAGGGTCTGTCCTTGTCGCGGGCCTTGATCCAGCGCGCCGCTTCGTCCGCGAGCAGGAAGGTCTCGTAGCCCTGATCGTCGATCGTCCTGCCATTTCGTTGGAAATCCCGGCCGCCGACATTGGCAAAAGGGGGGAAATAGCCGACTTCCGTATGCAGATGGCCGTAGAAATGGTCGAAGCCCCGCTGGTTCGGGTGATAGGTCATCTGGGCGTGACCGAGATGCCATTTCCCGACGATGGCCGTCTGGTAGCCCGCGTCGCGAAAGCTTTCGGGCATGAATCGCTCGCCCGGATGAACGCCGATCGTATGCCAGGGCATGATCACGCCATAGGCCACGCCGAGGGTCATCGGGTCGCGGCCCGTCATCAAGGCGGCACGGGTCGGGGAGCAGATCGGGGTCGTATAGAAGCGATCGAGCTCGACGCCCTCCCGGGCGAGTCGATCGAGAGAGGGGGTTTCGATCACCTCTTCCCCGTGGAATCCGACGTCCGCCCAGCCGAGATCGTCGGCCAGCAGGATGATCACGTTGGGTTTCTCCGCCCGCGCCGATGGGGCCGTCGCGAAGAGCAGCCCCAGGCCGAGGGCGACGACGGAGAGGGGGGGACGCAAACGGGAACGAGAGGGGCGCTCTTCGGCATGGGGCATGGTCTTGATTCTCCCGGGATCGAGGATGGAGGCGAAGGCTGGGTGGATGGAAAGTGGGGGGACCGTCGTGGCGATTCCGCCGCCGCAATCAGGCCGGGATCCGGAACAAGCGGTCTGTCGACCGGTTCGAGGAGCCTGCTTCGAGCCCGCCCGCGAGAAAATCGAGCAGGACGCCGGCAAAGTCCTCGAGAAGAAGCCGCGGGCCTTCCGGCCTCCCGGGCGTTCCGGCCCAGTCCGCCAATCCCCGGAGCATGAAGTCCATCGCGAGGTCCAAGCGGGTTCTCCGCTCGGCCTTCGACAAGCCGGGAAGGGCCGCGCGAAGCAGCGGTTCGACATCGACGAGGGCGCTCGCGTATCGCTTCGAGGCGAAGTCGCGATTGATGCGCCCATCGGCTTCGAGCCGACAGAGGAACCGCACATAGCGCCTTCCCGACTCGCCATCCTCCGCCATGAACTCGACGAGTGGCCGCATGAGGACTTCGAGCACGTCTCTTGCGGAAGGCGAGGGCCCGGCCGCCCGGAGTCGTCGGAAGAGTTCCCGGCGTCGGGCCATCAGCGGTCGCATCCGCCGATCGAGCAGCGCCTCGACGAGGTTGTCCCGGGTCTGGAAATGGTAGTGGAGCGCGGCCGGAGAAAGGCCGGCCTCGGCGTTGATCGCGCGGAGGGAGACCGCGTCGATGCCGCGTTGGGCGAAGAGTTCTTCGGCACAGTCCATCAGGCGTTCGCGCGCGGAGGGCCTCGGCATGTTCCGGATCGTAACTTATCGAACGATAAGTTCAAGATCGATCGGAACCCGCCTGCCCGGAGGCCTCTTCCGTGTCTTCCGTCTCCGGGTCTTCCCTCTGCTCCGGATCTCCCGTGCCGGAATCACGGGACGGACCGCTCGTCAAGAGAGGGGGCGGCGGATCGATCTCGCCGGCTTCGAGTTCCGCGGGCGGATCGCCGCGGGTTTCGTTGGCGGCCTTCAACAGGGCTTCGAACTCCTCGTCGATGAATCCGACCAGATCGTGGACATCGGGAAGGGCGTCCCAATCGGCATTGAGGCCCCAGAAGAGCGTGCCGTCGTATCTGAAGAGGGCGATGCCCAGGGCCTGATTGAAGGCCAGGGGAACGAGCGGGTGGATGCCCTCCATGCGGGCACCGAGGAGATAGGCCGGGTGGGCCGGGCCGGGCACGTTCGTGATGACGACGTTGAACGAACGCATCCGGGTCGCGAGCTTCGCGAAGAAATGCCAGATCGAGGCGGCGGCGACATCGCCCAGCTTCTCGAGGAACTCGACGCCTTCCCGCTGATGGGACCGCTTCAGTCGGGTCGTCGTGTCCGTCACCCGGCGAAGCCGTTCGACGGGGTCGCTCTCGTCGATGGGGAGTTCGGCCATCAGCATGGCCACCCGGTTTCCGGGTCGGCCCTTCTCGGAATGGGCGCGCGTGCTGACGGGGATCTGGGCCCGGAAGAGTCCGTCGCTCGTCCGGACCCCACGCCGTCGCAGGAAACGTCCGATCGCCCCCGCCGCGGTCGCGAGAACCACGTCATTGAGGGTGCCACCGAGCTTCGAGCGGATGTCGTCGATCGCCGCGATCTCCGTATGCGTCCAGTCGAAGCGGCGATAGGGACCGATCTCGGGATTCAGGGGCGTGGGCATCGTGGGTTCGAGGCCGGAAGCGATCGTCTCGCGCAGCGCCGTCACGGTCTCCCGGGTCTCCTCGACGACGTCGAGGGGATGGCGGACCAGGTCGGGGGCCCTTCGCAGCAGGGAAAGCGGGAGGGCGGCGCGGCGGCGGAGTTCGTCGGCCAGCAGCTGGGCGGGGCTTGGCGCGGGACGCGGAATCCAATGCGGAACGGGTTCGATCGTGGGATCCGGATCGAGGCGCAGCATGCTCGTGAAGAGATCGAAGCCCGCGATGCCATCGACCATGCAATGGTGTGCCTTGGCGACGATGGCGAAGCGATCGTCCTCGACGCCTTCGATGATCCACATCTCCCAGAGGGGTTTGTTGCGGTCGAGTTTCTGGGAAAGGATCCGGCCGGCTTCCCGCTTGAGGATCCGGGTGTCGCCCGGTCGCGGCAGGGCGGCGTGTCGGAGGTGGTAGCTGAGGTTGAAGCGCGCATCGTCGATCCAGACGGGATCTCCGATCACGGGGACCCACGCGAGCTTCTGCCGGAAACGGGGGCTGCGGTCGAGGGCGCTTTCGACCCGCGCGCGGATCCGATCGAAGGCGAGGGTGCCGTCGGGGTTCGCGAGCGGGCCCGTCTCGAAGAGCGCGACGGCGGCGACGTGCATGTGGACATTGTCGTCCTCGAGTTCGAGGAAGGTCGCGTCGAGCGCACTCAAGCGTTCATAGTGGTAGTAGCCCATGGTTGCTGCACCTCGTTTCGTCGTCCTTCGGAAGTCGCCTTCCGGAGAAGCGACAATGAGCGTTCAGGCGGATCGGCATCGGCCCGGATCGAGAGTGCCGTCGCGAGGATACCGGACCCGACGAGGCGATTCCGAGCACGCTACGCTTCCGCTGTGGGCCGGGGTGGAAAAGCGGATGGGCCGAGGGGGATCGTGATCGGCGCGGGAGATCGCGGCGCCGGGGCCTACGTCCCCCTCCTGCTCGAGAATCCCGCACTCGGCTCGATCGTGGCGGTCGCCGAGCGGGATGCCGGCCGCCGGGCCGCGTTCGCCGCGCGCTTCGGACTCGGCGAGGATGCCTGCTTCAGCGAGGCACGGGAGGTTCTCGAGAAGCCCCGCTTCGCCGATTTCGTCCTGATCGCCACGCCCGACGACCAGCACGTCGAGCCCGCGATGGCCGCTCTCGAGGCCGGCTACCACGTCCTGCTCGAAAAACCGATGGCCGTGCGCGAAGCCGACTGCGAAGGGCTCGTCGCGGCGAGCGAGCGAAGCGGCCGTCTGCTGCAGATCTGCCATGTACTCCGTTATGCGCCCCTCTACACGGCCGTCAAGGGGATCCTCGAATCCGGGGAGATCGGCGAGATCGTGACGATCCAGCACGCCGAGAACGTGTCGTACTGGCACTATGCCCATTCCTATTGCCGGGGAAACTGGCGCAATCGCGAAGCGTCGTCGCCGATGATCCTCGCGAAATCCTGTCACGATCTCGATCTGCTGTATTGGTGGGCGGGGGCGGAGCCCGTCCGGCTGACCTCGATCGAGCGGCCGACGGAACTCTGCGAGAAGAACGCGCCCGCGGAGGCACCCGGGGCCTGTATCGAGGGGTGTCCGCACGAGGCCACCTGTCCCTACGACGCGGTCTCGATGTATCGGGACCTGACGCCCCTCCTGCTCGACCTGCGGAAGAAGAGCCGTCTCGAAGCGGATGACGCCCAGCCGGTCGATCGTCCCCGGGTCGAGGGTTGGAAGGACTGGCCCGTCGCCGTGATGACGGCGGACGCCTCGCCCGAAGGGATCGAGCGGGCGCTTCGCGAAACGCGATACGGGCGATGCGTCTATCGCATCGGGGACAACGACCAGCCCTCGAGCCAGCATGTCGGCATCCAGTTCGCGAACGGCGTCAGCGCCGGCTTCACGATGCACTCGACCTCCTGCCGCGAAGGGCGCACGACGCGGATCGACGGCACCCGGGGGACCCTCGAGGCCGGCTTCTTCAACAACGAGCAGCATCTCGTCGTCCACGATCACAAGACGGGGCGGCATCGGAGCGTCGCGCTCGACTCCGTCGTCGGTCTTCACGGCGGGGCCGATCCGCGGCTCTTCCGGGCGTTTCTCGAAGCGGTCCGAGGCGGTCGGGAGCCCGGGACGACCGCACGGGAGTCGCTCTGGAGCCATCGCCTGGCCTTCGCGGCGGATCGCTGCGCGCGGGAGGGGATTGTGGCCTGCTGGGGATAGCGTCGGGTGCGTCTCCCGGCCGGCGGTAGCCGCGGCCGGATGGAGGATCGCCCCGCCGCCCCGCCGGCATTCCGCGGCATCGCCGGAAGCGCGCCCGGGAGCGTGATACCCTCGGCGCCATGTGCGATTCCATCGTGGCCCTCGGGCTCCATACGCGAAGCGGTCGGACCCTTTTCGGCAAGAACAGCGATCGGAAGCGGGGCGAATGCCAGCCCTTCGTCCAGATCCTCGAGGCCGGACATCCCGCCGATGCGGAAGTCGAGTGTACCCATATCCGGATCCCGCAGGTTCGACAGACCTATCGGACGATGGGCCATTCGCCCTGGTGGGTCTGGGGCTTCGAGCATGGCGTGAACGAGCACGGGCTCGCCATCGGGAACCAGGCGGTCTTCTCGCGTGAGGACGTCGAAGAGAAGCCGGGGCTCATCGGGATGGACCTCGTCCGGCTGGCCCTCGAACGAAGTCGGGATCGACGCGAGGCCGTCGACTGCATCACGAGCCTGCTCGAGAAGTACGGCCAGGGCGGATCCGCCTTCGCGCCCGGGGCCGCGGGCTACCACAACAGTTTCAACATCGCCGATCCCGAGGGCGCCGTTTTTCTCGAAACCTCGGGACGACATTGGGTCGTCCGCGACGTGGAGCTCGGCAGCCTCTCGAACCATCTCTGCACCGGGGCCGATTGGGATCGGTGTTCGGCGGGATTCGACGATTTCGTCCGGGAAGAGGGCTATTGGACCGGATCGGGCCGCTTCGACGTCGAGCAGGCGCTCCGCAATCCCTTCATTCCCCCGCGACTCTCGGATGGCCGACTCGCACGGACGCGGGAACTGCTCGAGCGCGCGAAGGGACAGCTCTCCGTGGCCGACGTCGAAAGGATCCTGCGGGATCATGGCGAGGGCCTCACGGCGCCGCCCGAAGACGCCACGCTCGAAGAGGAGCGCTTCTTCACGATCTGCGTCCACAACGATCCGCCCGGCCTGACGACGGCGAGTCTCGTCGCCGAGCTGCCCCGGGACCGCACGGCGCCCTGGCCCGTCTGGATCTCCTTCGCCGTGCCCTGTAGTGGGATCTTCTTTCCCGTCTACCTCGATGGGATCGTTCCGGCGGCGATCGCGGCGGGGGCAAGGCGCCGGGAGGAGAGTCCCGACTCGCTCTGGTGGCGATTCGAAGCGCTCGAGCGGGCCGCCGCGAGGGATCTCGAACGCAACCTCCCGCTGCTTCGCGAAGCCTGGAAACCCGTCGAGGCGGAGATCGAAGAGCGTCGGCAGCGCGTCGAATCGGAGGCCGCGACGCTCGTGCGGGCCGGCGATCGGCGGGGGGCGTCACGTCATCTCAGCCGCTTCATGAACGAGGTCGTGATGCGGATCGTCGATCGTCTCGACGAATTCGAACGGATGTGCGGGGCCTGAGGGCCGGGCCGTCCGCGGATCCCCGAACGCCCGGCGCCCCGTTCCGACGCTTCAATCCCGATCGTGTCGATGGTGCCGATGGAAGAGCGAGCGGATCCCCCGGCGTACCCGGAGGCGCTTCACGAAATCCGCAGCATAGGTTCCCTGGATCGGGCTCACGGTCACCGTCGTGCCGCCCAGCGCGTTTCCTTCGCTCCGGGGGGAATCGTCTTCGGGATGACCCGCGAGGGTGTAGGGGATCTCGACGGAGACGCCGGGCAGCCCGATATTCGCGGGAATGCCGAAGGCCCGGGCGATCGGGCTGTCTCCCAGGTTCTCATAGAACTGGAGACCGATGTTGGTCGCGATTCCGATCCGCGTGAAAGCGAAATCGAAGTCGTCGGGCGTCGAGGTCGCGGGGTCGACGTCGGGAATGTTGACGTTGAGGCCCGTTCCGGGAGGCAGCCGGACGCCGTGATGCCCATCGAGCGCCTCGACGATCTCGAGGGTCAGGGCCGCGATCAGTTCGGCTTCTTCGGGTGTGCGGTCGCTCCGATCCGCGCTGACGGCGATGGCGGGGATCCCCTTGTTCAAGGCAGCGACGGCCGCACCGAGGGTACCCGAGTGCGGCGTGATGATGCCGAGATTGTTGCCTTCGTTCGGGCCGGAGATGACGAGGTCCGGCCTTCCGCCGAAGATCCGGGGCGCCAGCACGTCGGTCCCGTAGAGCAGGGCATCGGTCGGCGATCCATCGACGTAGAATTGCTGTGGTGCGATCGTGGTTTCCCCGATTCCGAAGGAACCGGCCGGCAGCAGGCCGCCTTCCGAGGCTTCGCTGGTCGGAAAGATCGGCCGGAGAAAGCCGACGGCCCCGCCCGTGCCGCTCTGTCCGAGAAAAGGCGCCGACAGGATCACGTCGTGGCCCGCAGCGACGAGGGCGCGGTAGAGGGCCTGGATGTTTTCCGTCTCGAAGCCGTCATCGTTGGTCAGAACGACGTTCAGGGCGGAGACGGGCGTCGAAATCAGGAACAGGATCGTGGCGATCCATCCCGGGAGGGTCTTCGGCATGGGAGGCTCCTTTTGTCTGTTGTCTGTTGTCTGTTGGATGTCTGGTGGACGGTTGTTCGTCTGTGCGCTTCGATCGGCTTCTTCTGTTTCCTGTTCCCGTTGCGTGCTCGATGATCCGTTCGGAAGACTCGGCTGGCGCATGGAAGCGGCGTGGGGTGCCGGGCCGACACGAGCGAAAAGAGGCTTCCGCGACGCGGAATGGCGGGGTTCCGATCGCAGGACCATCCTAACATGGATCCGGGATCGGCCGGACGATTTCGGAGCTGGATTCCACGGCGCGGAGTCGACCCCGCGAGGGTGGCGGAGCCATGTTTCCAGCTCGTATCGCTCGGGGACGTCCGTCAGAAACGGTATTGGCCGCCGAACGTAAAGAGGCCCGTCCCGTCGATGTCGTCATCGGCAGCGAGATGGTAGCCGCCTTCGATGAACGCCCCGACCCGATCGGTCATCCAGAGGTCGACCCCGAAGAGGAAACGGGCAATGAAGGCGCTGCGCTCTGTCGTGCCCCCGCGATCCGGGTCGAGTTCGACTTCCCCGCCACCGATCTGGAGGAGGGCGTAGGGCTGGATGAATCCGGGGATCGGCTGATCGGATTCCGGGACGGCACCGAAGGGGTAGGATTTCGGGCCGAAGGTGAACGAGAAGTATTCCGCGTCGCCGATTTCGCGCCGCCGGAACTCGAGATCCCCCCCGCCGACATAGCTGAAATTGGCTTCGGCCGAGAGCCAGGGCAGGAAGCGATAGCCGCCCGTGAGCGTGAAGCCTCCGCCAGCATCGACATCCGTTCGTGGGAAGTCGACCTCGATCACGCCGATGCTGACGCCGAGCTGGGCGTAGGGCCCCTCGAAGGAATAGCCGCGTTGGCTCGACGCCTCGAAGTAGCGCGTCTCGGCCGCGGCGGCGCCCGCCACGAGGAGCGAGGTCGCGATCAGCACGAAAAGGGAAGGCTCGAGGCGCCGATTCGTCATCGTCCTGTCTCCTCGTTCTGCTTCCGGTCCCGGGTCGTGGCGCGAAGCCGAAGGGTCGGCACGCGGATGGCGGACGCGTTTCACGGTCGAAGCGGCAGGGGTCGTCGCGAGAAAGGCTTTGTCAATCACCGGCGAGTCTTCGTGGCGATGGAATGACATGGGGAGGAGTGGGGCGAGGAGTGGGCGCCTGGCGTCACGCGAAGGACGGGAAGGAGAAGACAGCTCGACCCGCGAGTTCCAGTCGTGCTCGATGCCGATGCCTATCGGCAGTCGGCGTGGGAGGCGAAGAGCTCATCCCCTCGACGAAAGGCTTCGCTGACCCATCCGTCGGGAAGCTTCGAGAGCGGCTCACCGACCGCGTCCGCCGGGCCCGAGATTCCCGGCAGACAGGAAAGGGCTGCCCGATCCCCCGCCCGGGCGGCCGATCGCAGGAACCCGAGGGCATCGACGTAGTCGGCGCGCTCGCTCTCGACGGGTCCGTGGTTTCCGAAGAGGACGCCGAACGCGGTGCATCCATACAACGACTGGGCGGCCACGTGTCCGTTCCTTGCCGCAAAGGCGAGATGGGCCATCGCATCCCGATAGGCGTCCGTCCGGAAATGTTCTCCGTCGCGACTCGCCTCCAGCGCCGCGCGGCCCCTCTCGTAGCGCGCCTCGACGACCGCGGCAGCCGTCGGGCTCGGACAGGCGCCGGTCGCGTTTCCAGCCAGGGACAGGGCGAGGAGAGGGATCGATGCGAAGACGACGAAAAGAGGGTGTCGGAACACGGTTGGGAGCATACCACGCTGCTCCCCCCACATAGCGGGGGCGTCGGGGGCGATCCGCTAGACTCGATCGAGTGCAGCAGAGCGGAATCCCGGATGCGGTCGTGAGCGGACTCATGGACGTCGCCGTGATTCGAGACGGGATTCGAAGCGGAATCCGAGACAGGAAAGGAGTTCCCCATGCCCGAGATCACCGGAGGCCAGGCCCTGGCCCGTTGCCTGGCTCGCGAAGGCATCCGCCACGTCTTCGGATTGCCCTGTCCCGAGATCGACCCCTTTCTTGCCGCACTCGAAGAGAACGGGATCCGCCACGTCGCGGTTCGCCACGAGGCCGCCGGTGCGCACATGGCGGAGGGGCTCTACAAGACGAGCGGGCAGGTCGCGGCGGTGTTGGGGAACCCGGGACCGGGTTCCGCGAATCTTCTTCCGGGCGTGATCACCGCGCGCCACGAGGGTGTCCCGCTCGTCGCCATCACCTCTCAACACCGTTCGGGCATCGTCTATCCCGCGACGCCCGCGACCTTCCAGGGACAGGATCAGCTCGAGGTCTTCGCCCCCGCCGTGAAATGGGGCGGGCCGATCTTCGAGATCGATCGGATCGCGGAAGTGACGCGCATGGCCTTTCGCGAGATGTGGGCTGGCCGACCGGGGCCGGTCCAGCTCGAGGTGCCGGGTCCTGTCCTGTACGAAACCTTCGACGAGTCCGCACTCCGCCTGCTTTCGCCGGAACGCTACCGGCCGGATCTTCCCCAGCCGGGTCGCCAGCCGCTCGAGCAGGCGGCGGACCTGCTTTTCGGAGCGGAGCGCCCGGTCGTGATCGCCGGGGCGGGCGTCGATCGGGCCGAGGCGAACGGCGCGCTTCTCGATCTGCTCGATCGGCTCGGCTGTCCGGTGCTGACGACCATGGCCGGTCGTTCGGTCGTTCCCCAGGACCACGAACAATTCGTCCTGGGCTTCGGTGCGGCGGGGGACGCCGTCCGGAAGGAGGCCGACGTCCTCCTCGTCGTGGGTTCACGAATGGGGAATCTCGATCTGCCCTTCGACAAATACTGGGGCGACCCGGAATCCCAACGCATCATCCAGGTCGATCTCGATCCGAGGAACATCGGCGTGACCCGGCCGATCACGCAGGGCATCGTGGCCGATGCCCGGGCGACCCTCGAAGGGCTGGTCGCGCTCTTCGACGAACGGGGGCTCCGGCGCGAGAAGTCGCCCGATCTCGCTCGCTACCGGGAGATCGATCAGGCGGCGCGCGAGGCGCTGGCGGAAGCGGTCGCGGGCTGGTCGGGGGAGGGCGTCCATCCCGCCCATGTGATGGACGCCGTGGGTCGGGTCTTCGGTCGCGAAGCGATCTACACGACCGATGGGGGCAACACGTCGCTCTGGGCAGGGCTGCTGCTGCCACCGACCCGAGCGCGCTCCTACCACAACATTCTCGAGCTCGGGATGCTCGGCACGGGGATCCCCTCGGCGCTCGGCTCGAAGCTGGCGAGTCCGGAACGCGATGTCGTCTGCGTGACGGGCGATGGCGCCGCGGGCTTCAATTTCATGGAGATGCAATCGGCCGTGCGTGACGAGATCCCCATCACGACGGTCGTCTGTGCCGACGGGTCCTGGACCATGGAAGTGCCGAACGAGAAGGCGCGTTATGGCCGGACCTTCGGGACCGAGATGGGCGAGGTCCGCTGGGATCGGGTCGGCGAGGGGCTCGGATGTGTCGGCTTCCATGTCGACCGGAGCGAGGATCTGGTGCCCGCGCTCGAGAAGGCGCGTGCCTCGGGCCGACCGGCCGTCGTCTGCGTCCGCACGAATCGGGACGCGAACCTGTCGATTCCGGCCGATGCACTCGGGCGATTCTTCGAGGTCTATCAGGGGCCTCTAGAAACCTGACCCGGGAAGGATCGCGGACATCTCGCGTCGACGGCTCGCGAAGAGCGTCACGCCCGACAAGGCGGCGCATAGCAGGAGGGCCGCTCCGATTCCCAGAAGCGGGACGGGCGAGGGTGCTGCGACGGCATCCAGGCGGACATCATCGAAATCGATCTCGCGATGGGCTCCCGGAAAGGCGGGATCGATGCGGTTCAGATGGACGAGCCGGATCGTGAGGGGCGAGCCGATCAGGCCGGGATCGACGCCCGTGCTGTCGAAGACGACCGTGCTCGTCCCGAAGGTGCCTTCCGCGATGGAGAGGGTGTCGTCGTCCATGGCGAGCACGTTCGCGCCTGCCCGCAATTCGATCCGATAGCCGTTGTAGCCGTCGAGATCGTAGAAGATCGTGCCGGTCGTTCCGCTGGCGATGTTGCCGACTTCGACGTCGAGCGTGTAGAGCGTGTCCGGTTGGAGCGTCGCCGCGAGGGTCTGCTCGATGCCGAACTCGACATCCGCCGTTCCGGCGGCATCCATGAAGGCGATGGCCACGTTCGCGCCTTCCGGCGCGCCGGACGGAAAATAGGTCGTCGCCGTCGCGTTCAGCGTTCCGACGAACTCGCCCGTCACGTTGGCATCGTTGTAGGGGAGCCAGCCTGTCAGCGGGAGACCCGTGAAGGAATTGGGCGCATGGACCTGGGCTTCGAAGCCGGGATTCACGACGGCGAGGGGGGCGGCTACGGCGGAGGTTTCGACGAACAGGAGGAACAGGGCGAACCGGCCGGACAGGGCGAGCAGGCGGATCGGAATCCCGAGGCTCCGGTCGGAGTCCAGGCCGCACCGAGCGGTCGATCGCGAGTGCGTGTTCTCGGGACAGTGGTCCATCCGGGGCTCCGTCGACCGTTCGGTCACCTGTTGCAGCATAGCAATCGGTCCATTGGTCGATCGGTCCGAGGGGGACGGGGATGAGCTTCCCCGACGGCGCGGAGCGACGGCAGACCACGGGAGGGCGACACGCCCCGCTCGACCGATCCACACAGTCGGTCGCCGGGCTGGAGAAAGGCCCCGCGGTGACGTGCCGCCGATTGGTGGGTAGAAGGCGAATGGGCCATATTCGGGCCCATGCCGACCGACGACCTCCGTTTTTCGCGTCTCGAAGAGCTGCTCGGCCTCGCTCTGGATCTGCAGGGGTCGTTCGCGGGGATCACGCTCGATGACGTGATGGATCGCTATGCCGTTTCCCGTCGGACGGCGACCCGGATGCTCACGGCCGTTCGGCGCGCGGTCGGCGAGGCGCAATTCGAAAGCGAGGTCGGGGACGACGGGCGCAAGCGCTGGCGTCTGGCGCGACCGGCCGTGAGCGGACTCTTCCGTCTTTCGGCGGAGGAACTCGCGAGCCTGGAACAGGCCGAGGGACTGGCCGCTCGGGAGGGCGATCCGCGACTCGCGGAGGAACTTTCGGCGTTGGGACGGAAGCTCCGCGCGCTTTCTCCTCCCGATTGGCTCGTCCATGTCGATCCGGATCTCGAAGCCCTCGTCGAAGCGCAGGGCTATGCCTTCCGGGCGGGACCCCGTCCCAAGGTGGACGATCTTCTCCTGGAGCGGCTTCGCCACGCGATCCTCGCCCGCAAACGTGTCCGCCTGCGCCATCGGAAGGTCTCCGAGGGCCGTGCCGTCTGGCAGACGGTCGGGCCCCTCGGCTTTCTCTACGGAAACCGCCACTATCTCGTCGCCTGGAGCGAGCGCCGGAACCGGGTGGTGTTGTTCCGGCTTTCCGGGATCGACCGGGTCGAGGTCCGCGAGTCGGGCTTCGAAGCGCCGCCCGGTTTCGATCTCGACGCCTTCGCGCGTCGGAGTTTCGGCGTCTACCAGGAAGAGCCCTTCGACGTCATCTGGCGTTTTTCTCCGGCCGCCGCCGCTGAAGCGCGGGAACATGTCTTCCACCCCGATCAGACGCTCGAGGAGGAGGCGGACGGATCCCTTCTCGTCCGCTTCCGGGCGGGCGGTCTCCGGGAAATGGCCTGGCATCTCTTCACCTGGGGCGAGGCGGTCGAGGTCCTCGAACCGAAGGAACTCCGCGAGGAACTGGAGCGCTGGCTCAGGCTCGGGCTGAGGCGTCATGGCCGGAAGCCCCGCAGTGTCCGGCCGGCCAGAGGTCTTGCGACCGGGCGGGCTCGCTCGCGCCGGAGTCCGGGCCGCTCGTCGTGATCGCCTGCGACCGGATCTGGCCCATGCCTCCGGCATCCTGGGTCCGACGCGGGGTCGAGAAGGCCATCGCGGGCGATCGCGGAAGAATCCGCGAGATCGGGGGTCATCATGGGACAGGCGGGAGCCGTCACGTGCCGGGCGTGTGGGCACGAGTTTCAACTGTCGACGGGCGGCGGGTTCAAGGTCCAGATCGTCTTCTGTGACGACTGCGGCCGGGGCGAGGCCGTCGCGCACGACCAGCGGATTCTCGGAGACGGTGATCCTTCGGCCGTCGTCGGCCTCTGCGGTCGCTGCGGAGGAAGCCTCCGTCTCGGCGCGTCGCCGCGCTGTCCCCGCTGTCGTTCCCTGGAACTCGAGCCGGGAGGGGCGGATCTCCTCTGGGATTGAGTCTTCCGGGACGACCTCGTAGGCGGAACGATGCGCGCGGGCGTCAGGCCCGATTCTGGCCCACCTCTCGATCATGCTCTGCCTCCATCTCGAAACCGGCGACGCTCCGGATCGCCTTCATGGAGGATTCTCGTCTTGCCTCGTTCCCATCGACTTCCGCTCCGTCTCTTCGTGCCCTTCTTTCTCGTGCTTGCCTTGGCGAACCCGACGATCGCTTCGGCCGAGGGCTTCTACGTCGATTTCTCGGCCGGGGTGTCCAGCGTTCCCGATCAGGATCTTGCGGGCGGCGGGCTCGTGGGCGAGGTCTCGTTAGAACCGGGTTTCGTCGTCGGGGGGGCGTTCGGTCGGCGACTCGGCCGGATCCTTCGGATCGAGGCGAATCTCAGCTACCGACGCTCGGACGTCGATGAACTCACGTCGACCGGAGTCGTTCTTGCGGGATCGGGCGATGTCGGCGTCTTCGCCGCGATGGCGAACGTCTATGCCGACTTCCTGCCGAGCGCGCCGATTCGGCCCTATCTCGGCGTGGGACTCGGCGTCGGGGTGATCGACGTGAACTCGGACGACGCCGCCAACGTCCTGATCGTCGACGATTCCTCGGTCGAGTTCGCATGGAACCTGATGGCGGGCGCGGTCGTTCCCGTGTCGGATGCGATCTCGCTCTTCGGTGGCTATCGCTATCTGGCGACGACGGATCCCGAATTCGATGCGACCCTCGTCGGCGTCGGTAGCGGAACCGTCGAGGGCGAGTTCGACGCGCATGAGGGGGTCGCGGGCTTGCGCCTCTCGTTCTGATCGCCTGCCGGGGCCGGGGTGCGGGAAGTCTGGAGTCGTCCTTGGCTGATGCATCCGTCGGGTGGCGTGATTCCAGGGGCTGCTTCAGGCGCTCGACCCGGTGGAACGGCGAAGCGTCCACTGTATGCTAGGAGCATGGAATGGGCTTTTCGCGACTGTGTGTTGAGTGAAGAGCTCTTCCAATTGAGACGCGCGGGGCGCGTCGTCAAGCTCGAACCGAAAGTCTTCCACGTCTTCCGCTTCCTGGTCGAGAATCGGGCACGCGTCGTCTCCAAAGCCGAGATCCTCGACCATGTCTGGCCCGGAGAGGCGATCAGCGACTCGGTCCTGCCGCGGAGCGTCGCGGTGATCCGGCGCGCCGTGGGCGACACGCGTGCGAAGCAGCAGGTGATCCAGACAGTCCATGGTCATGGCTATCGGTTCGTCGCGTCGATCCGGGAGCCCGAGGCGATGGCTCCACCGGTCGAACATCCGACCGAAGTCCACGAATCGACGAGGGGGAGCGATTTCGTCGGCCGCCAGGCTCCCCTGGAGCGCCTCGACCACGCCTTCCAGGAGGCGCGGTCGGGTCGCGGTCGGATCGCGCTTCTCGTCGGAGAGCCCGGGATCGGGAAGACCCGGACCGTCGAACGATACCTCGAACAGGTCGCAGGCCGCGCCGGGCCCTACGTCGGTACCTGTTTCGAAGGCGAAGGGGCCCCCCCGTACTGGCCCTTCGTCCAGATTCTCCGCGCCCTCATCGACGAGTTCGATGACGAGCCACTGAGGGCGGCTCTGCGTGTCGGCGATGCCGATCTTCTGGCGTTGGTTCCCGAACTCGCAGAGCGGCTGCCCCGGGTCTCGGAATCGGAACCCCTCGAAGGAGAGCAGGCCCGATTCCGACTCTTCGACAGTCTGGCGGGATTCCTGCGACGGAGCGCGCAGATGCGGCCTCGCGTCCTGGTTCTCGAGGATCTGCATTGGGCCGACCGCGACTCGATGCTGCTGACGCGTTTTCTCGCAGGGGCGTTGCGCGACTCGGCGGTGTTCATGATCGGGACGTACCGGGATCTCGACGTGCGGCGGGAACATCCGCTGGGGGAGCTGCTCCGGGAGTTGTCGCGGGCTCCCCATTGCGAGCGCATCCCGCTGCGGGGTCTGGACGCGGCGGAGTCAGCCGAACTCCTTCGCCGGACGGCGGGAAAGGAGATCGAACCGGGGGTGAGCGATGCCATCGTCGACCTGGCGGAAGGCAATCCCTTCTTCATCCGCGAGCTAGCACTTCTCGTGGCCGAGGACGGCAGCTTCGAGATGGGCGAGAACGACCAGCTGCTCCTGCAACTGCCTCAGGGGATTCGCGATGCGGTCGGACTGCGACTCGAGTCGCTTTCGGCCACCTGTAGACAGCTGCTGCGCCAGGCGGCCGTGATCGGGCGCGATTTCAATGCCCGGATGCTCGCCGAGGTGAGCGGGGAGTCGTACGAGGCCCAGCTCGAGATGCTGGGCGAGGCTCTGGCTGCCGGGATCCTGACGGAAGACTCGACCGCTGGGACCTGGTCCTTCTCGCATGCCCTCGTCCGACAGACGCTCTACGACGAGCTCGGGCTCTCCCAACGCGTGCTCGCCCATCGGGATACGGCCATGGCTCTCGAGCGGATCTACGGAGATCGTTCGCCGGAGCATCTCGCTGAACGGGCCTTCCATCTCTTCGAGTCGGCGGTCGGGGGGGATCCGATGCGTTCGGTCGAGGTGAGTGTTCGCGCTGCCGGGCTGGCCCATCGGCAATGTGCCTACGACGAAGCCGTCCGCCATTTCGATCGCGCACTCGAAGCGCTCGACCTCGCGGAGCAGGCGGATTCGGCGAGGCGCTGCGAATTGCTTCTCGCCGGAGCCGAGGCACGCTGGGATGCCGGCCAACGCGAAGGCGCGCACGCGCAGTTCCGGCGCGCGGCTGACATCGCTCGAGAGATCGATCGGCCCGGGTTGTTGGCGCGGGCGGCGGTGGGCATGCGTAGCTACGGGGACAACACCCGCCCCGATGCCGACACCGTCCGGCTGCTCGAGGAAGCGCTCGAGGCCGTTGGGGATCGTTTCCCGATCTGGCGGGCCCGGATCCTGTCGAGACTCACTTGTTGCGAACCCCATGGAAGGAGAATGATCGACCGCCGACGTCTCAGCGCCGAGGCGGCTGCACTGGTCGAGGGCTCGGCGGATCCGGCCGCATTGTTCGACGTCTTCGTCGGACGCTACTGGGCGACCCTGGGTCCCGACGCCCTCGAGGAGAGGGTGGCCGTCGGGCGTGAGGCGATCCGGGTCGGTCAGGAACTGAGACACCCGAGGCTCGTCCTGCTGGGCCACGATACGCTCGTGGGGGCCCATCTGGTTCTGGGCGAGTTCGATGCGGTCGGCCGCCATGTAGAGGCGTTTGGCGAACTGGCCAGCGAGCTTCGACAGCCCTTTTTCGAGTTCCATGGTCTGATGCTGAAGATCGTCTACGCGATGAACCGCGGCTGCTTCGATGAGGCGGAGGCCGATCTCGATCGCGCCGCGAACCGCGGCCGCGGCTGTGTCCGGGACTCCGAGGCGCTTTCTGCTGGAATCCTCTTCTGGCTGCGCGACATGCGAGGAGAAACGACGGAACCGTCCGATGCCGAGGACATCCTGAAGCGCGTCGGAAGTCGTCTGCTCTCGAGCGCGGATACCGACCAGATCCTGAAGGCGAGCATCATCGAGGTCTGTCTGGCGGTCGGAAGACCCGACGACGCGCGTCGGCAGCTGCACGAACTCTTCGATGACGACGTCGAAGGGCTCAGCCGGAACGAACACTGGCTGGTGACGATGTCCCTCGCGGCTTCCGCCGCGATTGCCCTCGACGAGGCGGAGATCGCGGGGCGCCTCTTCGAACTCCTTTCCCCGTACGAGAACCTGATGTTCGTCCATGACCATCTGCACATCCATCGGGGAAGCGTCGCATCCGCTCTCGGCGCGCTGGCGGGGATCTGCGGTCGACACGCCGAGGCGGTCGATCGGCTGCGCGCCGCCATCGAGCGCGAAGAGGCGATGGGGGCACGCCCGGCCGCCCTGGACTCCCGGATCCTGTTGATCCAGCAACTCGATCGGATGGGACGGGCCGACGCCGCACGCGACGAATTCGTCGCCGCCAGGCGGGTCGCCGAGGGCTTCGGTTCACGCCGCATCTTTCGTGTCCTTCCCGGCCTTCCGGGCTGAATTCCCGACCGGCTCCTGCGAATCCGAGCCGTCCGGGCCCCCGAAGGCGCGCGGCATGCGTCCTGCTCGCGGACCTGCCGGGGTCGAAGTGCCATGACTCGCGTTCAAGAAGGGGAAACCTGCAGGAAACCTTAAGAAGCTCGTCAGGACTCCAGGACGATCTCCGGGAAGACTCTGCTGCCGAGACACACATCGGAGGATGCCATGCCCGGACAAGGACAAGGACGAAGAAGCGGACCGTCAAGCGCGATTCCCTCTCTCGGCAAGAACGTGCTCCGGCGAGCGCAGGAGGGACCCGGGACCAGGGGGCGGATTCCTGGTCGGCCGGCCCTTCGCGAGGCCTCACCCGGGAAGGCGCGCCGCAAGAGGATGCGATTCTCAGCTTCGCTTCGGGTTGCGGCCTTCATCGCCTTTCTTCCCGTCGCGACGAACGCTGCAGATCCGGAGATCGCGGTTCGCGTGGACGGCTATCTCGGATACGGGAATCTCGACCTGTTCCTCTTCGAGGAGGACGCCTTCCAGGGCGGTGGATCGGGCAGCGTGTCCGCGGTCTTCGATGCCTTCTACGTCCAGGCGGATGTCTTTGGCGATGTCATGGATTTCGAGGGAAGCCTCGAGGCCAGGAACGTCGGGCCCGGTCTGCATCTCGGCTGGCGGGACCCGGACCGCGGCAGTGCGGGCGTCGTCGGGACCTACGGCCATCTCGACCTGGGGGTCGACTCTCTCGACGTCTACCGGGCCGGCGTCGAAGGGGAGATCTATCTGGACAGGCTGACGATGGGTCTCAGCGGCGGCTACCTGGATTTCAGTGGCGCGGATCTCGCCTATCTCGATGTGCGCCTGGGATTCTATCCGGTCGAACGTCTCCGCCTGGGCATCCGGGTTGGAGCGGATGGAGTCGAGGAGAGCAATCCTCAGTTCGGTCTCGGTCTCGACGCGGCGGTCCTTGCGACCAGGACGGTGGTCCCGTTCCTCCGCTGGGAGGCTTCGCTTCCGACGAGGTTCTCGAGGGTTGTGCAGCATAGCCTCGCCGCGGGTCTGGCCCTCTATTGGGGCGAGGCGGAGAGCTCGCTCCGAGCCCGTGACCGGAATGCCTTCAATCGGCCTTGCAGGGGCTTGCTGGTCGTCGGTCGCCTCTGCTGACGAGGTCGGGGTTCGACCTCGGACGGATGCGGGCTGCGCGTCGCCGGACCGTGCATCCGTGGGAGGTCCTGAAAGGAGAAGACAAGATGGATCGAATTCGTACGGTTCGAGTCGTGCTGGCCGTCGTTTCACTGGGGGCGTTTCTTGGCGCCTCGTGTTCTTCCACGGAATCCGAAGTGGTCGCGACCCAGGATATCCAGGCTGGATTCGTCGCGACCGCGGGGAGCTCCGGATCGACGAGGATCGAAGCGACCCTGAGGTCGGGCGCGAAGGATGTCGAGCTGACGGGCGGTGACTTCCTGTCCGCGACCACGACGCAACCGAGGACGGCCGTGATGATCAGGCGGAGGCTGATCACGGATCCGCAGGTCTTCGGTGTGAGCTATGCGAGAGAGTTTCCAGGCAACGAGAAGGACACGCTGATCGAGATCACGTTCGATCGACACGCCACGGGCGGCATCAGTACGCGGAACTCCCGCGTGACCCTGCCGACGCCATTCTCGCTCCACTGGGTCTCGTCTCCCGTCACGCGCGAGCCCGCTGCCCTGGATTTTTCGCGCAGTTCGGCCGAGCCCCGCTTCGTCGTCTGGGATCCCGACGCGGCGCCCGACTTCGAGGCAGGGGATGTGCTGGGTTTCTCGATCACGGGGACCTGCATCGAGCCGTATTCCGGGGTGATCGACTGGGAACAGGGCGAGGCCGCGCTCGAGCTCACGAACCGACTCCAGGATCGGCCGCCTCCCAACGACGGACAGACCTGTACGGTCGAGGTCGAAATGACGCTGCGTCGCAACGGCGTGGTCGATCCGGCCTTCCGGGCGGGCACCTTCGTCGCGGAGCAGGTTCGCGTGTTCTCGCTTCTCGCGCGGCCCTAGTCGATCCGGGCTGCCTGCTGGATCGACGAGGGGGTTCCGCCGGGGCCGAGGCCGGGCCGACCGCCTACCGGGACGCGAAGAGGATCGTGGCGTAGCGATATCGCTCCCGAAACCGTTCGGGATCGGTCTTGCGGCGTAGTTTCCGGAGGATCCGGGCCAGCTCCTTGTCCTGCCGGGAGAGCAGCAGTCGCAAGAGCCTCGCCTTCCAGGGAGACCGCGCCGTGGCGTAGGCCTCCGCGAAGCGCAGCGCCGGCTCGAGGAAATCGGAGATGGCACGATGGACGATCGCCACGGTCGGAACGACGTTCGAGGTGATGTCCGAGATCTCGAGGGGGACGAAGCCGGACTCGGCAGCCATCCGGACATAGGGCAGGTCGGCGATCTCGAAGTCCCCCGGAAAGGGCTTCTCGTCGCTGTTCTGGAACATGCCGCTCACGAGCAGGTAGCCGCCCGGGCGAACCAGGCCGGCCGCCCGCTCGAGGCCGACCCGGCGGTCGAAATAGCGATGGGATTCGCAGAAGAGGATCAGGTCGAAGGATCCGGAGGATTCGAATGTCTCGAACGTAGACGGGTGGAATACGATATCCGGCTCGTCGAGCTCTTCGAAGTATCGCTCGTGGTTCCGGTCAGGCGAGATCGCGGTCACGCGATGGCCCGAACGGGCGAGCGCCCGTGCGTTGTCCCCGATGCCGGCTCCGACATCGAGGATCGTCTTCACCTCGGGCGGCACGAAGGAGAGCAGCCTCTCCGTGAACCGCGCTTGGGCGCTCCGCATCTCATCCAGATCGAGCCGGTCGTCGGGCTCCGTCCCAGCGTCCCAGTAGCCGTAGTGGAGGGAGGGCAGCTTGAGCACTTCCGTCACGAAGTAGAGTTCGAAGTTCAACTCGGTCGAAGGGGCCGGGGAATGCCGCGAAATGCGCAAGAGATGGATCCTCGTGGGTCGATCGGCTGGGGGCGGTGGACACCGTCCGCGGCGGAGCTGCGACGGATCGTGTCGGTCCGAGTCGGATTTCGTCGGCCCCGTCGTGTCACCGGACCATAGCTCGACTCCGGGCCGCCTGATCCACACCCACGCCCTCCGCGTCGCATCCGAACTCGGATCGGCGGCCGTCCTGCCCCCCCCGCGTTGGACTCGACAGCCGCCAGGATGGCTCGAGAGCCTCGCGGCTCCCGCCCCAGGTCAAGAGATCGTCGCCCGAGGTCGAGAATGACGAGTCGCAGAAAGCTAGGCTCTATGCGGCGGG
>DRKE01000473.1 GCA_011051925.1 Deltaproteobacteria bacterium | reverse complement strand
TCGGCCGCGAGTCCGTAGAGCAGGGAGAACGCCCGGCCCCAGGCGACCAGACCGTCCGGCATCCGGAAACTCCGGATCATCCAGAGGTGCTCGCGCATCTTCGAGAAGTAGTCGCCGAAATCGATCTCGGTCAACTCCTTCGGCGTCAGGTTGTAGTAGGCGGGATCGAAGGAGAGTCGCGCGAGCTCCCTCGCTGCGACGCGATCGTCCTCGCGGATGATTCCGATCGCGATCATGCTGTCGACCCAGAGCTGCTCGTTCCGGGTCACTGCGGCCAGGACATTCGAACGGATCCCATCCATCACGTCGGGCTCGATCGCCTGGTGCATCCCGAAGTCGATGATCGCGACACGCCCCTCGCGATCCACCAGCAGGTTGCCCGGATGCGGATCGCAATGAAAGAAATAGTCCCGGAACATCTGATGCAGGAACGCCTTCGTCGCCCAGGCCACCGCCTCCGGCACGTCGATTCCCCGGGCGGAAAGCGCCTCGCGGTCGTTGATCTTCTCGCCTTCGATGAACTCCATCGTGAGAACGCGCTGCGAAGTCGTCTCCCATCCGATCCAGGGGATCCGGAGATGGGAGAAGAGTTCGGCGTCGCGAGAGAGATTCGCCTTGATCCGTTCCGCTGCCCTCCCCTCGCGCTCGTAGTCCATTTCTCCCCGCAGCGAGCGGGCCAGCTGCGCGTTGATCGAGATCAGGTCGGGCGCGACCAGGGGGTTGAAGAGCCAGAGCGCCAGCTGGACCATGCGCAGGTCGACGGCGACGGAGCGTTCGACGCCGGGATAGAGGACCTTGACGGCCACGTCGCGCCCCGCCCGATCCCGTGCGCGATGGACCTGTCCGAGGCTCGCCGAGGCGACCGGAACCTCGTCGAAGACGGGAAAGATCTCGTCAACCGGCCGACCGAGCTCGCCCTCGATCTGGACCGCGATCTCTTCGAAGGGATGGGGCGGGACCCGATCCTGCAACTTGACGAGTTCGGCGGTCATCGCATCGGGAATGACGTCGATCCGGAGACTGGCCACCTGTCCCAGCTTGATCAGGGCTCCGCGAAAACGCGTCGCCACGCGTACGAATCGAGCCGCGAATCTCGCGAACCGATCCTCGAGCCAGGCCTCGTCCCGGCGGATCCAGCCGGCTCTCCTCAGGCGATGGAGAAGATAGATCCAGGCGGCCTCGAAGATCAGCGAGAGAAGAACGATCGCCCGCGCGGCCAGCGATCCAAGCGACGGTGAATACGTCTTCTTCACCTGGATTCCGGATTCGCCGGGACTCAGCGCGACGCCGAGGATCCACTCGACGGTCGAGGCTCGAGTCGGATCTCGATGCGCCGGTTGCGGGCCCGGTTCTCCGGAGAATCGTTGGGCACGATCGGATCGTTCGGCCCGAGTGAGACCACCGCCAGCCGATTTCCGGGAACACCATGCTCCTCGAGAAGACGGACGACCCGGGCAGCGCGGGCCGCGGCCAGCTCCCAGTTCGTGGGGTAGATCCGGGCCAGCGCGCCGCGGATCGGCCGATCGTCCGTATGTCCGCGAACCTCGATGAAATCGTCGATCTCTTTCAGGCGCCCGGCCACCTTGACGAGGACGTCGCGACCGATCCGATCCAGCTCTGCCGAGCCCGACGCGAAGAGCACGTCGTCGGAGACATTCAGCCGGATGCCCTCGCGTAGCTGCTCGATCTCGATCTGGCCCGCCGAGAGTTCGGACTCGAGATCGGAGACCAGCTCGTCATAGGTCCCCTTCATCGCCGCGATCTGCATCTCCCGCTCGGCGAGTGCGCGCGCCGCTTCGAGACGCGCCAACCTCTCGGCCTCGAGATCACGATCCAGGCGGGTCGCTTCCTTCTCGACGCGTTCGAGGTTTCCGGCCAGGGTCGTCCGATCGAGACGCTCGTCCTCGTAGGCTTCCTGGGCTTCGAGGTATTGCTTCTCGAAGCTGTCGCGTTCGAGCTCGAGACGCGCGACTTCCCGGATCAGGTTTCTGCGCTCGGCTTCGATCCGGTCACGGTTCTCGCGAAGCGCCTCGAAGGCCCCCCGCGTGACACAACCGGACGAGACCAGGCCGGCGACCAGGACGATCAGGATTCGGAACAAGGGGCCCCCCGGAGATCAATTCGACGGCGCGGCAGAGAGTGTCAGCGCCAGCGCCTCCTCGATCGTACCGACGAATCGCAGATCCAGCCCGTCCAACAGTTCGGACGAGATCTCCTCGACATCCCGGCGATTGCGGTCGGGCAGGACCACCCGTTCGATGCCCGCGCGTTTGGCGGCCAGGACCTTCTCCTTGATCCCACCGACGGGAAGCACCTTCCCGCGAAGCGTGATCTCCCCCGTCATGGCGACGCGGGGGAGCGTGGGCCGGTCCGTGAGAAGCGAGGCGAGTGAAGTCACCATTCCGATCCCCGCCGAAGGGCCATCCTTGGGAACCGCGCCCTGGGGTACGTGGACGTGCAGATCGATCTCGTCGAAGCGGGTCGGGTCGAGATCGTAGTCCTTGGCGTGGTTCCGGAGCCAGGAGCGCGCGGCCTCGACCGACTCGCGCATGACCTCGCCCATCGAACCCGTCAGCTTGAGTTCGCCCCGGCCCGGCATCCGGGTCGATTCGATGAAGAGGATGTCCCCCCCCGCCGGCGTCCAGGCCAGGCCCACGGCGACCCCGGGAATCATGTCGTCCTCGGCGAGTTCCGGTTCGACCTTGATCGGCCCGAGGAGTTCGGAGACCGCGTCCTCGTCGATCACGTTCGGGCCTTCGGCCCCCGACTCGGCTTCGGCGACGCGTCGGGCGACCTTGCGACAGATCGCCCCGATCTCGCGTTCGAGACTCCGCACGCCCGCCTCGCGGGTGTAGCTCTCGATGATCTTGCGGAGGGCACCGTCGGTCAGCTCGAATCCCACGTCGGCGATCCCGTTGCGCTCGACCTGGCGCGGGATGAGGAATCCCTTCGCGATCTCCATCTTCTCCTCGAGCGTGTAGCCGGGAAGCTCGATCACCTCCATCCGATCCCGCAATGCAGGAGGCACCGTGTCCATCACGTTGGCCGTCGCGATGAAGAGGACCTGCGAGAGATCGAAGGGGACCTCGAGGAAGTGGTCGCTGAACTCCGCGTTCTGTTCGGGATCGAGAACTTCGAGGAGCGCCGAAGAGGGATCGCCCCGGCCGTCCGCCCCGACCTTGTCGATCTCGTCGAGCACGATCACGGGATTGCGCGTTCCGGCCTTCCGGAGCCCCTGGATGAAGCGGCCCGGCAAGGCTCCGACATAGGTCCGTCGATGCCCGCGCACCTCCGCTTCGTCACGAATACCACCGAGGGAGATCCGGACGAATTCCCGACCCAGGGCCCTCGCCACCGAGCGCCCGAGGGAGGTCTTCCCGGTCCCGGGTGGCCCCACGAAACACAGGATGGGCCCCTTGAGATCACGCTTGAGGGAGAGGACCGCGATGTATTCGATGATCCGGTCCTTGATCTTCTCGAGCCCGTAGTGGTCCGCATCGAGAACCTCCCGCGCCGCTTTCACGTCGAGCTTGTCCTCGGAACACTTGTTCCAGGGAAGAGCGACCATCCACTCGAGATAGTTCCGGATCACGGCATGCTCCGCGGCGGCCGAAGGCGTCTGGGCGAAGCGTTCGAGTTCCCGCAACGCCTGCTTGAGCGCTTCCTCGGGCATGCCCGCGGCTTCGATCTCGGCGCGCAGGCGCTCGACCTCCTCCTCGTCGTCCTCGCTCTCACCCAGTTCCTGGCGGATCGCCTCGAGCTGTTGACGCAGCATGTACTCCCGCTGCGTCTTGCCCATCTCGTTCTGGACCTTCTGTTTGATCTCGGTCTCGATCTGGAGCGCTTCCGTCTCCTTGGACAGCTGGTCCAGCACGAGTCGCAGGCGGATCCCGACGTGATTGGCTTCCAGGATCTGCTGCTTGCCGGCCACGTCGAGATCGAGATTCGAAGCGACCAGATCGGACAGCTTCGACGGATCGCCGAGATTCGCGACCAGGACCTGGAGCTCATCGGAGAGCCGGGGGCTTTCCGAGACGAGCGTGCTGAATTGCTGCGCCACGCTGCGGACCAGCGCGGTCATCTCGACCGAATCCTCTTCTTCCCCGGTCTCTTCGATGCGTCTGATCTCCGCACGCAGGAAGGGCTCTTCCTCCGTGAACCGGACGAGCTCGACGCGAGCCACCCCCTGCACCAGCAGACGATAGGAGTCATCGGGAAACTTCAGCATCTTCACGATGCGCAGGACGGTCCCCACCGAATACACGTCTTCGGGTCCCGGCGGTCCCTTCCGGTCACGCTTGACCGCCGTGCAGACCATCAAGCGATCGGGCCGGACCAGCACGTCGTCGATCAACCGCTGGGAAGCGGGTGTATTCACCAGCAGGGGCGAGAGCAGATACGGAAAGAGCACGGTGTTCTTCAGGGGAAGGACCGGAAGCTCGCTGGGAATCTCCGTGAGTTCGTCCGCCTCCTCTTCCGGGCCGCTCCCGACCTGGATCTCCGTCCCGGTCGGCTCCTCTTCGATTTTCTCCTCTTCTTCTTCCGTCAATTCGATCTGCCTCGGCGACACGCGGGTCGCTCACTTCTTGAACAGGGGTTCCTGCCGACTACTCGGATTCGATCTCGAGCCGGCGTCGCTCGGGACTCTTCTTGGGGATCCGGACCTCGAGGAAGCCGTCTTCGAGCCGGGCGCGCACGCCCTCCGAGTCGAAAACCGATTGGATGGCGATTTCGCGCTCGAAGGGCCCGAACGAGATCTCCATCTGCTGGAGACGATCGATCGGCCCGGAGGGGGGCGTCCTCCGGACGCCCCGCAACCGCAAGACCGAGCCCTCGACGTTCACCTTGAGGTCCCCTCCCCGAACGCCCGCAACCTCGAATCGGACGATGACTTCATGGTCCGTCTCGAAGACGTCCGCAGCGGGCTGCCACCGGTCGCCCCGAAGACGGTCCGGGAACTCACCGTAGAGCTCGACGAGGGGATGAGGGCGACGTTTCTCAGGAATCGTCATTCTCCTGGGTGAACTCCGCGTCGATCACGTCGTCATCCCCTGAAGATCCCGCAGAAGACCCCGAATCGGTGGGCGGCGCTCCGGCCTGACCCGCCGCCTCGCTCTTGTAGAGCTTCTCCGAGATCTTGTGCATCTCGGTCTCGACCCGCTGGCGTGCCGCGTCGAGCTTCGCGACGTCTCCCGACTCGAGATCGGCCTTCGCCTCACTCAGGACGCTCTCGATGCCCGCCTTGTCCGCCGCATCGAGTTTGTCGCCGTTGTCGGAGATCACCTTCTCCGCCTGGTAGATCAGGCTATCGAGCTGGTTCTTCTTTTCGATGCTCTCGCGCCGGGCCGCATCCTCGCTCTTGTGGGCCTCTGCATCCCTGACCATCCGATCGATCTCGTCGCTGTTGAGACCCCCGGTCCCTTCGATCCGGATCGACTGCTCCTTGCCGGACGCCTTGTCGACCGCGCTGACCGACAGGATGCCGTTCGCATCCATGTCGAAGGTCACCTCGATCTGGGGCGTGCCCCGCGGCGCCGGCGGGATGCCGTCGAGGATGAAGCGGCCGATCTCGCGATTGTCCGCCGCCATCTCCCGTTCGCCCTGGAGCACGCGGATCTCGACCTGCGGCTGGTTGTCCGCAGCGGTCGAGAAGACCTGCTGCGCCTTGGTCGGAATCGTCGTGTTCCGCTCGATCAGCTTGGTCATCACCCCACCGAGGGTTTCGATTCCGAGCGAGAGCGGCGTCACGTCCAGGAGCAGGACGTCCTTCACGTCACCGGCCAGCACACCGCCCTGGATCGCGGCACCGACCGCCACGACCTCGTCGGGATTCACCGTCTGGTTCGGCTCCTTGCCGAAGAGCTCCTTCACCTTCTGCTGCACCAGGGGAATCCGGGTCGTTCCGCCGACGAGCACGATCTCATCGATGTCACTCGCCGAAAGACCCGAATCCGCCAGCGCGAGCCGGCAGGGCTCGAGGCTGCGCTCGACGAGATCGTCGATCAGCTGTTCGAACTTCGCCCGGGTGAGCTTCAACGTGAGATGCTTTGGACCGCTCGCATCTGCCGTGATGTAGGGCAGATTGATATCGGTCGTCTGGGCCGACGACAATTCGATCTTCGCTTTCTCGGCCGCCTCGCGGAGTCGCTGCAGGGCCATCGGGTCGTTTCGCAGATCGAGACCCTGCTCCTTCTTGAACTCGTCGACGAGATAATCCATCACGCGCTGGTCCAGGTTGTCCCCGCCCAGATGCGTGTCGCCGTTGGTCGCCTTCACTTCGACCACGCTCTCGCCCACCTCGAGGATCGAGATGTCGAAGGTCCCGCCGCCGAAGTCGAAGACCGCGATCTTCTCGTCTTCCTTCTTGTCGAGGCCGTAGGCGAGGGCCGCCGCCGTGGGCTCGTTGATGATCCGTTTGACGTCGAGACCCGCGATCTTGCCGGCATCCTTCGTCGCCTGGCGCTGGGCATCGTTGAAGTAGGCGGGAACCGTGATCACGGCCGCGTTCACCGACTGGCCGAGATAGGCCTCGGCCGCGTCCTTCAACTTGCCCAGGATCATCGCGGCAATTTCCGGAGGCGCGTACTTCTGGTCCCCGATCTGGACCATCGCCGCTCCATCCTTGCCCTCGACGACCTTGTAGGGAACGAGCTTGGCCTCCTCCGAGACCTCGGCGAGACGTCGTCCCATGAAGCGCTTGATCGAGAAGATCGTCCGCTCGGGATTCGTGACGGCCTGGCGCTTCGCGATCGCGCCGACGAGGCGTTCTCCTTCATCCGTGAAAGCCACCACCGAGGGGGTCGTTCGTCCGCCCTCCTCATTCGCGATGACCGTCGGCTGCCCCCCCTCCATGACGGCGACCACGGAATTCGTGGTCCCCAGATCGATTCCAATGATTTTTCCCGACTCTGCCATGGCTCTCCGCCTCGTTGAAGTTGACGGCAGCCCCGTTCCTGAAGGGACTGCCCGTTGAATTGGCGCCAAAGCTGGGTCCGAGACGCACTCTGTCAATGCGCGAGACCGAAATTCCCCTCTCCCTCTTTCCCAACCGGCCCAGCCGGCCCACGAATCCGTCCTGGCCCATGCGGGGGATCCCCACCGAGATGCCTCAGCTGTCCCCACGCCCGGGCGAGAACCCCGATCGAGGGGCCGGGGTCCACAAGCCAGGGGGTGGAACGGCCGATGGGAAAGCAGCGGATGATGTGATGGATCTCCAGTAACCGCCTGAATTTCCGATGGTTTGATTGGAGAAGACCCGGGGGCCCGGCTATATTCCGCCGGCTCTTCGGCCGGACGAGCTGAGCAGGCCGGCCTCCGGACCGACACCTCGCGACGAGGCGTTCGGATGGGTTCGAAGACGGTCCGCCCGCGATCGGATCTGCGCTGCCCCGCAGCCGGAGCGGTAGGAAGGGTACAGGGAGCAAGATGGGTGCGTGGTTGATCATGGCGGTGAATGGGGCGCTGCTGGGAGCCTGCTGCTTCCTCGTGGCCGACATCATCACCCAGATCGGCGCCGACGCCCTCGAGCCCGGGCCGATCCCCCCCGGTCCGACCCGGGTCGAGCTGGCGGCGGAAGGTCGTGTCCAGGCGTCTCCATCCGTGATCCTGGAACGGAATCTCTTCGGCGCCCGACTGAGCGGGGACGCGCAGGTCTCGCAGGAGGTCGGCGACGAGCCCCTCACCGCCACGAAGCTCCCCCTCCGACTGCTCGGCACCGCCGCCGCGACCCGCGAAGACCGCTCGCGGGCCGCCATCGAAGACGAGAAGACACACAAGCACATGGTGGTCGCCATCGGCGATCGCCTCGAAGGGCATCGCCGGGTCCGTGTCATGCGGATCGAGCGAACCCGGGTCATTCTCGACAATGCCGGTCGGCCGGAGGAACTCGCGCTCCACGAAGACATGCCTCGACAGGTCCGATCCCGTACCTCCCGAAAATCCCGACAGGCCCGTCGCAAGCCGCGCCCGAGCAAGGAAGAGAGCCTCAACGCGCGCCTCGATGCCCTCTCGGGCAAGGACGGCAAGGGGATCTCCCGGATCCTGTCCTCGGCCCGCATCGTCCCGTACTACGACGAAGGGCAGATGCTCGGAATGAAGGTCGATTCGATCAAGGCGGACAGCCTCTTCGAGAAGCTCGGCTTCGAGAACGGCGACATCATCACCGAGGTCAACGGCATCGTGATCGACCGCATCGAAGCGACCAACGCCATCTTCGACGAATTCGCGACCGCCGATTCGATCGACACCGCGATCGTTCGCGGAGAAAAAACCCTTACCTTGTCGGCGTCCGCCGCCGAACTCCTGGAGCAGCCTTGAGCGTGCGCCCGACAGCTCGTCCCCATCGCATCGCCTGGATCCGGTTCGCCGCCCTGCTCGTCGTGGCCGGCCAGGTCGCCCTCGCGGCCCAACCCGTCCTCGCCCAGGGTCGCAACGACCGGGAAGACGAGGAGGAACTCGTTTCCCTCGACTTCAGCGACGTCGAACTGCCCGTCGTGATCGACACGATCTCCCGCATGACGGGCTACAACTTCATCTACGACGATCGCGTGCGTGGACGGGTCACGATCGTTTCGCCGACCCGCGTGACGATCGATCAGGCCTTCGCCGTCTTCGAATCCGTCCTCAAGGTCAAGGGCTTCTCCCTCGTGCTGGGCCCGGGCGACACCTACAAGATCATTCCCATCCGCGACGTCAAGGAATCGAGCATCGACACGATCAAGGACGATCGACCGTCGCGAAACCGCGACCGCTTCGTGACGCGGCTCGTGCCGCTGCGATACATCGATGCCGAGGGCATCACCCAGACGATCAAGCCGCTGATCTCGAAGGAGGCCTCCCTCGTCGCCTATGCCGCGACCAACACGATCATCGTGACCGACAGCGAGAGCAACATCCGTCGCCTGCTCTCGATCCTCGACGCGATCGACGTGGAGAGCTACCGCCAGGAACTCTCGGTGATCAAGGTCGAGCACGCGGACGCGACCACCCTGGGCGAGCAGCTCTCCGAGATCTACGGAGCAGAGGTCTCTTCCGCGGCGGGTGGCTCGACCGCGGCCCAGCGACGCAACCGCGCCCGGCGGCGGACCTCGAATGCCGCCGCGGCCAAGTCCGGAGGGGCCTCCGGAGGACCGGCGGGACCGACCGTCCGCATCCTCACGGACGAGCGCACGAACTCGCTGCTCGTCCTGTCTTCCCGCCAGCAGCTCGCCGACATCCGGGAACTCGTCCGCAAGCTCGACATCCCCGTCACGGGCGGCGGCCGCATCCACGTCTACTACCTCCGCCATGCCGATGCCGAAGAACTCTCGGAGACGCTCAACGCCCTCTTGAGCGGTGCCGGCGGCGGGAGCGGGACCGCCCGATCGGGCGCCGTCGGCGGGGGCGCGGCCAACGTCCAGGCCCTGCGTTCCGCCGTCACGCCCCTGGCCGAAGGGGTGACCGTGACGGCCGATCCCGCGACCAATGCCCTCGTCATCCAGGCGAGCAAGGAGGCCTACGAGACCCTCCGGAAGGTCATCGAGAAGCTGGACGTCTCCCGCCCACAGGTCCTCGTCGAGGCCCTGATCGTCGAAGTCGACGTGACGGACGATCTCGATCTGGGCTTCGATGCGGCCTTCCGCCTGATCAATGGCGACACGGATCTCCTCTTCTCGACGGGCGCCCTCCTCGTCCCGGGCGCCGCGGCCGTCAGCAATTCGGGACTGCTCGGGTCCGCGATCCGTGCGGCTGCGTCCGACAATCCGACCGACGCCTTCAACCAGGGAGTGAAAGCCGATCGGAACGGCTCGAATCTCAGCCTGGGCATCACGGCATCGAAGCTCAACAACAACGTCAACATCGTCTCCGCCCCGCATATCCTGACCTCGGACAACGAGGAGGCGGAGATCCGCATCGGCAACAACATCCCGATCGTGACGGGGCGGACCGAAGCGGCCACCGGCGCGGACAACCTCTCCCAGGCGGTGAACGTCGAACGCCAGGACGTCGGCATCACGCTCCGCGTCACGCCCCAGATCAGTGAAGGCGACACCCTGAGGCTGGAGATCTTCCAGGAGCTGACGGAGGTGACCGACTCCCAGGCGGGCAACGTCGACGAGGTCGGCGTGACCCTCACGAGCCGCAAGGTCGAGAACACGGTCGTCGTGAACGACGGCGAAACCGTCGTGATCGGTGGCCTGATCAGCGAAACGACGAGCGACGGCGTGACCGGCGTTCCCTTCCTGAGCGACATCCCCTTCCTCGGCTGGCTCTTCAAGCAGAAATCCGACAAGGTCCGCAAGATCAACCTGCTCGTCTTCCTGACCCCCCATATCGTACGCAGCGCCGAGGACCTCGAGCAGCAGACGATCCGCAAGCGCGTCGAGCTCGAGGCCTCCTTCGGAGACGAGAAGGAATTCCCGGAACTCGCGAAATACGACAACCCCTATTCGGCAGGCCGGTCGGGGGCGGCCCAGGAGCTGACCCGACACGCGGCCCGCTATCCGATCGAGCGGATGCAGGAACTCGAACGGATCCATGCCGAGGAACAGGCGGAGCGACTCGCCCGGATCGAAAAGGAAGAGGCGGCCCTGCGCGACCATTATGCGGTCGTCGTCGCGACCTACGTGGATGAATCCGACGCGACGAAGGCCCTCACGACGCTGATCGATGCCGGATACGACGGCACCGTCGTTTCGAGCGACGCGGACGGACAGCTCGTCTTCTCCGTCCAGATCGGCCCCTTCGATGATCTCTGGGCCGCGGAGCGAGCGGCCGAAACGCTCGATGCCGCCTACGGCTATTCGTCTTCCGTCACCGTGCTGCGAAAGGACGAACGATGAGCGCGGCGGCACAGGGACGTCCTCCCGCGGACGGAAGTCTCGATTTCGGACAGGTCCTGCTGCGCGAAACGCGCTTGACCCCGGAGCAGCTCGAACGCGCGCGGACCCGACAGGCCGAGACACGGGAGAGGCTCGCCGACATTCTCGTCGACGAAGGATTCCTGAACGCGGACGAGGTCCTTCACGCCATCGGCCACCAGCACGGCCTCGCCGTCGTGTCGGAGATCGACCCGGAAGAGATCGACGAGACCCTGCTGCCGACCGTTCCGATCACCTTCGCCAAGCAGCACCGGCTGCTGCCCCTCGGCTGGGCCTCCGACGGGGTGCTCCGGGTCGCGGTCGTGGACCCCCTCGACCTCGCTCCGATCGACGATCTCCATCTGCTCTTCGACGGAGCGGAGATCGAGCTCGTCCTCGCCCGGGAACCCATCCTGCTGAATGCGATCAATCGGGCATATGACCGGGGCGGCCTCGCTTCGACGGATCAGCTGGCCGAGGAAGCGCACGACGACCTCGACGCGCTAGCGACCGAGATCTCCCACGAGCCGGAGGACCTGCTCGATTCCACCGACGACGCGCCGATCATCCGCCTCGTGAACTCCCTGCTGCAACATGCCGTGAAGGAGCGTGCGAGCGACATCCACATCGAGCCCTTCGAACACGAGATCCGCGTGCGCTTCCGGATCGACGATGTCCTCTACGAACCGATGAAGCCCCTGCCCCGGTCGCTCCAGGCGGCCATCGCTTCCCGGATCAAGATCATGGGCAACCTCGACATCGCCGAGAAGCGCCTGCCCCAGGATGGCCGGATCCGGCTCAAGATCGCGGGCCGCGACTACGATGTCCGTCTTTCGACGGTCCCGGTCGCCCATGGTGAACGGCTCGTGCTGCGCCTGCTGCCCGACACCCAGGAGCTGCTCGATCTCGAGAAGATCGGCTTCAACCCCACCCAGCTCGAAGCCCTCGACCGGATCATGCGTCGGCCCAACGGGATCTTCCTCGTGACGGGCCCCACCGGCAGCGGCAAGACGACGACGCTGCATGCCGCTCTCGCCAAGATCAACGGTCCCGACAAGAACATCATCACGATCGAGGATCCCGTCGAGATCACCCAGGAGGGCGTCGGTCAGATCGAGGTCAACCCCAAGATCGATCTCTCCTTCGCGACGGGCCTGCGCGCGATCCTCCGTCAGGATCCGAACGTCGTCCTCGTCGGGGAGATCCGCGACAAGGAAACCGCCGAGATCGCCATCCAGGCTTCGCTCACCGGCCATCTCGTCCTGTCGACCCTGCATACGAACGATGCCGCGAGTGCCCTGACCCGGCTGGTCGACATGGGGGTCGAGCCTTTCCTCGTCGGCTCCTCCCTCGTCGCCGTTCTCGCCCAGCGGCTCGTCCGGATCCTCTGTCTGGAGTGCCGCGAGGCCTATACCGCGAGCGATGAGGAGCTGAAGGAGATCGGGATCCGGCCCCCCGGCCGTGCCGTCACGCTCTATCGCGCGACGGGCTGCCCGGCCTGCAGCCACACGGGCTACCACGGTCGGCTCGGGATCTTCGAACTGATGACGATCGACGACGAGATCCGCGCCCTCGTCAGCCAGAACGTGGACGCCAAGACGATCAAGGCGGCGGCCATGCGGAAGGGCATGGGGACGCTGCGCGCCGATGGGGCCCGCAAGGTCCTGGCCGGGACGACCTCGGTGGCCGAGGTGATTCGCGCGACGGAAGAGGAAGGCAGCACCGGCCAGGTCTGAGCGAAAGCCACGGCGGAGCCCCCCTTCGCCGATCCTGCGGACGACGCCGGGGATGGAGACGAAGCGTGCCTGTCTATGCCTACAAGGGCGTGAACCAATCGGGCAAAGCCACGAAGGGAACGATCAGCGCGGAGGGCGTCCGCGCCGCACGGGCCCAGATGCGCGCGAGCGGAATCTTCCTGACCGAGATCCAGGAGGCCCACGGGAGCGCCGCCCTCCCTTCCGACCGCGGCTCCGCGTCCGCCAGCCGGGCCCGGGATTGGAATTTCGAGGTCAGTCTCCCGACGCGGATCCCCCCGATGGAGATCGCCATGGCGACACGCCAGCTCGCCACCCTGGTCGGGGCCGGTGTCCCCCTCGTCCAATCCCTCTCGGCCCTCGTCGAACAGACGGAACATCGAGCGCTCAAGGGTGTCCTTGGACAGGTGAGGGACAGGGTGAACGAAGGTGGATCGCTGGCGGAAGCCCTGGTCTCGACCGGCCGCTTCGACAACCTCTACGTGTCGATGGTTCGCGCGGGCGAGGCCAGCGGAGCACTCGAGGCCGTGCTCGCGCGCATCGCGGACTACCTCGAGGACCAGGTCCGGCTGAACAGTCGGGTCCTCTCGATCCTGACCTATCCCCTCTTCATGCTCGTCTTCGCGGCCATCGTGGTCGGCGTGATGGTGACCCTCGTGCTGCCCCAGATCACGCAGCTGCTGCTCGACCAGAATCTCGAACTGCCCTGGTATACCTCCGCCGTGATCGCATTCTCCGACCTGCTGCGGGGCTATTGGTGGGCGATCGGACTCGCCCTCGTCGCCACCGTCCTCGGATACCGGGCGGTGGGACGGACCGAACGCGGCCGTTCCGCGCTGGATCGATTCTGGCTCGGGTTTCCCGTGATCGGGCGGGTGATCCGGTTTCTCGCGATCTCCCGCTTCACGCGCACGCTCGGGTCGCTGCTCGCCAGCAGCGTGAACATCGTCCAGGCCCTCGACATCGCCCGCCACGTCGCGAACAACTCCGTCTTCGAAAAGGCGGCGGACGCAGCCCGGGACAGCATCCTCGAGGGTGCCCCGCTCGCGATCCCCTTGAAACAAAGCGGCGAGTTTCCGCCCCTCGTGACGACGATGGTCGAGGTCGGCGAACGCTCGGGCGATCTCGAAGGCATGTTGATCAAGGTTGCCGACACCTACGAAGAGCAGGTCGAGACGAGCATCACACGACTGACGTCGCTGCTCGAACCCATCCTGATCCTCGTGATGGTCGGTGTCGTCGGCATCATCATCATGGCCGTCCTGATGCCCATGCTCCAATTGACGGAGAGCATCGGCTAACCCGGGGACCGCGAAGATCCCCTCCCGGAGAATCCATGGAACACGAAACGACAGATCGGAACACGACGCCACCCGGGCGCGGCGGCTCCCCGACCCGGCAAGCGGGCTTCACGCTGATCGAGATCATGGCCGTGGTCGTCATCATGGGCATGTTGATGGCGACCCTCGCCGTCGGCATCAACGGTCAGATCCAGAAGGCCCGGGTCAACACGGCCAGGACCAAGATCGTCCGGATCGAGCAGGCCCTCGAGTTCTACCAGATGGACAACGCGCGCTTTCCGACAGCCGACCAGGGTCTCGAGGCCCTCGTCACGAAGACCTCCACCCCGCCCGTCCCCCGCGCCTTCAATCCCGGCGGCTATCTGAAGGAGGACGGCCTCAAGGATCCCTGGGGCGAACCCTTCCGCTACCGCATCCCGGGAACCCACAATCCCCACTCGTTCGACATCTGGTCCCTCGGTCCCGACGGCGTCGAGGGGAACGATGACATCACGAACTGGAGTGAATCCGAGAACGGATGACGAACCGGCCCGCGCCCAGCAGACGGGAGGCCCGACGGGGCTTCACCCTGATCGAGATGATGGCGGTGATCGCGATCATGGCCATGGTCTTCGCGATCGGCATCCCGAGGCTGAGCACCTCGAAATGGCGGGCCCTCGTCACCGAGGCCGAGTCGATCGCAGCCAGCATCGAGTTCGCGCGCCAGCGCGCCATCATGACGGGCATCCCCCATCGCGTCCTCATCGATCTCGAGGAGGGAGGCTACCGGATCGAATGGCTCGTGACCGAAGAGCAGGCCTTCGGCGAGGACGCCGAGGAAGCGCTCCCCGACACCAGAACCGCTTCGACCGGGACCGGACCGTCAGACCGGACCCCGATCGACCTCCATCCCCCTCCGCGCGAGAAACGCGACTATTTCCCGATCCCGAGCCGGCAATTCGGCTCCTTCACATGGCTCGACGACGCGCGCTACTTCGTCGGTCTCGAAAGCCCTTCCGGCTGGGTCGAGGGCGGGGATGCCGAGATCGTCTTCGACGCCGACGGCACGACGGAATACAGCCTGCTCGAGATCGCGGACGCCTCGGACAACCACCTGACCCTCGAGATCGAGCCCCTTCTCGACCGGGTGAGGCGGCGCGCAGGCGCCGCCCGATCCTGATGGCCACCGCCCCGCCGACCGGCCCCGATCGCCGCCCGCTCCGGGGACTCACGCTGCTCGAGGTCCTGGCCGCTGCGATGATCTTCGCAATGGTGATGACGGTCCTCATCGGGACGAGTTCGACCGCCGTCCATCATGTCGGCGTCTCGGCCCGTCGCCTCGAAGCCAATCTCATCGCGGACGAGGTCCTGGCCGACCTGGAGATCCAGATGCGCCAGGGGATCGCACCCGCCGTGGACGAGGACGAAAGCACACGGGACCTCTTCACCGTCCGCGTGACCCGGACGTCCGTGGGCGCCTCGGGCGGGGCCGCTCCGGAGGTCGCGCCCGCCCCCTCGCTCGGTGCGGGCGACGTCGCGAGCCTTCTCGGCAGCGAGCTGCCCGAGGTCGCGAAGCATCTCCAACAATACGAGATCGAAGTCGCCTGGATCGAACAGTCGGGCCCCCAGCACGTGACCCGGACGACCTTCGCCTTCGACTGGCAGGCGGCGTCGGCGGAGTTCGCAGAGCTCTTCCAGGCGGCGGGGGGGGATCTGGGAAGCGCCTTTGGCGGTTCCGGCACGAGCGCCACGGGCGCTTCCGGAGACGCGCCGAGCGGCGGGGGAAGCAGCCGTAGCTCGCGAAACAGCCGCAGCAGGGGATCGAACCGGAAGGGACCGATCCTGAATGAAGGCGTCCCCGTCCGCCCCGGCGAGAACCCCAACCTGCCCCGGCGTCTCTACGGCCGGAACCGGGGAGGGGGGTCATGACGACCCGGCCGCAGCGCGCGGGGTTCACCCTGATCGAGGTGGTCGGCGCCTTCTTCCTCATGGTCGTGATCCTCGTCTACATCACCGGCTTCTTCATCGAGAACGGCCGTCAGCGCGATGCCGCGACCGAACTCATGCGCGAACGATTGTCGGCCGCCGGTGCGCTCGACCTGTTATCGGACGACCTGACCGCCGCGGTCTTCGTGGGTCGCGGCGAAGGCGAAGCGCCGGAGGACCATGCCTGGCGATTCCAGGCCGACGAGAGCGGGGAACACGGCGCGACGCGGCTGCGCTTCGTGACCCAGAATGCACCGCGCTCGAATCCGGCCGAACACGCGTCCGGCTGGGTCGAAGTCGCGTACTTCCTACAAGAGGACCGGCAGGGACAGACCGTCCTCTGGCGCTGGCTCTCGCCACGCCCCCCGAGCGATCCCGATGCCCCTTTCCCCGATTCGAGCGACCCGGGGTCGATGCGCGTCGCGGTCGGCGTGGACGCCTTCGGCATCCGCTTCCTCGATGCCGAGGGGGAATGGCTCGACGAGTGGGATTCGACCTACGAGCCGCCCGACGAGGCGCTGCCCCAGGGCGTCGAGATCTCGCTCGCCCTGCTGCGGAAGGCGCGCGTCGGCGAATCGCCCGGCGGCACGAGCGAGCTGCCCGGATTCCTGCACACCCGCCGGATCGCGCTCGAGATGCGGCCGATCGACGTCGCTGCACTCCTCGAACTGGGAGCGACCGGCCAGGGCGACGAGGCCGGCTGCTACACCGTCGCCCGATGTCTCGACGAGGGGGACGACGACTGGTATGTGAATGAGCTCGACTCGGGCTGTAGCGGCGATGATGAACTCTGCGACCTGCTGGAGAATCCCGACGAGACCTGTTGGAGCCGGATCGAGAGCCGCTACCCCCAGGTGGCCGCCCGCGCGCCCGGAGCGTGTGGATCATGACCCCGCGCTCCGCCGACGCGCTGCCCCGGCCCCTCCCCTCCGGCCCGCCGTCCCCTCTCCCGGGACCGGTCGACCGGAACGTCCGGGGAATCGTTCTCGCCATCGTTCTCGTGCTCATCTTCGTGCTGGTCACGGCGGTCTACGCCTTCCAGCGTCGGGCCATCATCGACACTTCGATCGCCCGGAATCGGCTCCATGCCAATGAAGCCGACGCCCTGGCGCGCGGCGGGCTCCGCGTCGCAGAGGCCGTGGTCTTCCTGATCCGCCTGAAGCAGGAGGCCGAGTCGACGAGCACATCCCAGGCGGCGGCTTCCGCGGGTCCGGCCAGTGGCCTCGACGGCGCGGCTGCGACGACGCACCTCGATGAGATCTGGTCCCGCATGGGTGAATTCCCGCTCGAGCTCGCCGAGGGAAGAAGTCTGCGCATCTCGATCGAGGACGAGGACGCCCGACTGAATCTCAACGCGCTCGTTCCCCGATCCGTCGATGCAGACGAGGGCTCGGACAGCCTGGGCCAGGACACACTCGGCACCGACGAAGAAGCGGAGGAATACCTTCGCGAGGTCCTCGACTACATCGTCGACGGCATGGAGGGCACCCCCGAGGAGAAGAACTACGATACGCGCGCGATCGCCCTCGCTCTGCTCGACTACATGGATCCGGACCAGGACGCCCGAAGCGGTCGCGATGAAGACGCTTTCTACCGCAGCCAGGATCCGCCCTATCGCGCGCGCAATGGCCCCTTCCTCTCCTTCGAAGAGATCGGGCTGGTCGAAGGCGTCGACGCGCGGCTGCTCGAAGCGATGCGTCCCTACCTGACGGTCCACCCCATCGGCAGCACCGAAGGCATCCATCTGAACCGCGCGAAACCCTGGGTCCTTTCGATCGTCTATGCGGGCACCAGCGGCGACCGCGCGCTGCTCGGCGAGAAAACGGTCCGGGCGATCTGGAAGCTGCGCGAGAAATCGAAGATGCTCTGTGATGACGTCACGACCGACCCCCTCCGCTGCACTGCCCTCGCCGAAGTGGGAAACGGGGATCTCGCCGACGGATCCTTCTATCCCGGCGTCACGCTGCCCGCGCAGGCAAGGGTCTTCCGCGTCGTCGCCGAAGCCCGCGTCGGCAATCTGACGAGAAGCCTGGAAGCCATCTTCGACACGCGCTCACTGAAGGGCCCCCAGCTGCTATCCTTTCGGCGCCTGCGGGGACCGCAACCGTGACGCCCCCGCCTGGAACGTCCAGCATGGCCGCTCGAGATGACGAAGCCCACAGGCTTCGGCGCTCCCGGGACGAAAGAGGAAGAGGAAGAGAAACACGACCGGGTCGTTCCCCGGCCGTCGATCGGGCAGGCAATCTTCGGGGAGTCGAAGCGAGGCGATGGTGATGTTCGAGCGCAGCGTGCTCGGCCTGGATGTGGGCAGCCACAGCCTGAAAGCCGTCGAGCTCCGGGTCTCGCCCCGAAGCCTCATGCCCGGTTCGTTCCGGATCCATCCCCGGATCGACCCTTCCACTCCGCTCGCGGACCAGCTCCGGCGATTCATCCAGATGCACGAGCTGCCCACCGATCAGGTCGCCTGCGCCCTGCCCGCCAGCCAGCTCTCGACCCGTCGCCTCGAGTTTCCCTTCAGCGATGCGCGCCGGCTCGAGAAGGCCATTCCCTTCGAGATCGAGGCCGAGACCCCCTTCGAGCTCGAAGACATCATCGTCGATTGGAACCTGCTGGAAGGCGAGCGGAACCACGGCACCGTCGCCGCGACCCTCGTGAAGCGCGAACACGTCGCTCGCGCCCTCGAGCTCTTCGAGGAGGCCGACTGCGACCCCCAGGTCCTCGAGGCCGAGGGGCTCGTGCTCGCGAACCTGGCCCCCGTCTTCCAGCTCGAGGGCATCCATCTCATCGTCGACATCGGCCACGAGAAGACCACCTTCTGCGCCCTCCGCCACAGGCGCCCGGTCCTCGCGCGCAGCATTCCCGTGGCCGGCCGCGCGATGACCGAGGCGATCGCGGCCGAAACGGGCCTGTCCTTCGAGGAGGCCGAGCAGCGAAAATGCGAGATGGGCGTGCCGGGTCGCGATCTCGAAGGCCATTGCCCGGGCCTGGTGTCGATCCTCGATCGGATCGCGCGCGAAGCGATCCGGACCCTCGAGGCCGCCGAACCGCAATACGCCGGAGGAGAGGAGGCCAGCCAGCCCGTCCTCACCCTCGTCGGTGGCAGCGCCCACCTCGATCGGATCGACGAATACCTCACCCGGAAGACCGGCCTCGAGACGACACGCATCCGGATGCCCGCGGATGCCCCCCATGCCGATCTCGTCGAGGGCATCGATCCCATCCTCTTCGCCCCCGCCCTCGCTCTGGCTCTCCGTCTTTCGGGCGAATCCGTCACCCGGATGAATTTCCGGCAGGGCGAATTCGCCTTCCGGCAGGACTTCCGGGCCTTCTTCGGGCGTGAGCTTCGTCCCACCGTCGCCCTCTCGGCCGTCCTCGTCGTTCTCCTCCTCGCGACCGCCGTGACGACCATCGTCGTGCAACATCGGCGTGCCGGTCGCGCCCGGGAGGCCGCGGCCCGCCTCTATGCCCAGGCCTTTCCCGACGCGGCGACCCTGCCCGAGGATCCCGTGGCCGCCCTCGGCCGTGCATTGCGGACTGCGCGCGAGCGCGCGGATTTTCTCGGCCTCTACGAAGGGAATCGCTCGGCGCTCGACCTGCTGGCGGAACTCTCGAAAGCGATCCCTCCCGAGCTCGCGATCCGCGTCACGGAGATCAACATCGATCGCAACGTGATCCGACTCGATCTCGAGGCCGAGGGCTATGAGGCCGCCGACCGCTTGACGGCCGTCCTGTCCCAGACCCCTCCCTTCGAGGGGGCCCGGGTGGCGGGCTCGATCAAGACCGATCGCAGGACCGGAGGCGTGAGCTTCAACGTGAGCATCCCGCTCGCCTCCGGCGGGGAGGAAGCGTGAACGAGATCCTCGGTCGGCTTCGCGTCCTCTGGGACGGACTCGCTCCCCGCGAACGGCTGCTCGTCGGGTTGGCGGGTGGCGCCCTCGCCTTCGTGGTCCTGGTTTTCGGATTGGTGATGCCGATCCGTTCGGCCATGGACCACGCCTCCTCCCAGGCCGAGGATGCCGAGCGGCAGGTCGAGCTGATGCGTCGCATGAAGCGGGAGTGGGACGGACTGAGTCTGCGGCTCGATTCGGTGGAGGACCGCATCCAGCGGAGTCGGGGCGGCCCCAATCTCCTGACCCTGCTCGAGTCCCTGGCGACCCGGGCGGGGGTCAAGCCGACCTCGATGGAGAAACGACAATCCGGCGAGAGTGCGAAATACGAAGAGACGAAGGTCGAGGTCAGCCTGAAGAACGTCACCCTCGAACAGGCCGTCACCTACCTCGCGAGCATCGAAGAGGCCGATCAACCCCTCTCCGTGAAGAGCCTGCGCATCAAGAGACGGCCCGGCCGGGCACGAAAGGGCGAGGAGAAGAGCGTCGACCTGATCGATGTGACTTTCTCGGTCTCGAGCTTCAAGCCGCTCTGAACGCCGGGACGGGGAACCCGCCTGCAACGACCGGTGGGGATCGGTAGAGTAGGCCCGTGACCGAATCGAATGCTGCCGCCCGCCCGCTCTCGAGAGGAATCCTTCCGAAAAGGATCCTCGTTCCCATCGTCGTCGTCCTGGTCCTCTTCTTCGTCGCGCTCGGGTTTCCCTGGGACAGTCTCGCCCGACGCGTCGCCTGGGAGATCTCCGAAGCCAGCGGAAGTCGCGTCTCGATCGACGAGCTCCTGCCCGCATGGACCGCCCGGGGCCCGGTCCTGCGTGCACGAGACGTCTCGATCGAGCATCCGGCCCTCGATCACGTCCGGCTTTCGCAGCTGGAACTCGCGCCACGCTGGTCCCGTTCCTGGCTCGGAGGCGACCCGACGCTGCGGATCTGGGCGGAAAGCGACCTCGGTCTCGTCGATGGGGTGCTCGAACTCGGACCCACGCCCGGGTTCGTCGGCCGGGTCCGGGAGGTCGAGCTCGCCCGCGTGCCGCTTCGACTCGAGGCAAGCGATGTGCGGATCTCGGGCCGCCTCGACGCGGAAACCGACGTCGCCCTCGACCGGCAGGGAACCCTCCACGGACGTGTGGATTTCTCGAGCCCCTCCCTGCGCATCGAATCCGATCGATTGCCCATGGCCATCCCCTTCAAGCGAGCCGAAGGCACGCTCGAGATCCTCGAGAACGGCGCCACGCGGATCGAGCGGGCCGCCTTCGAGGGCGAGATCATCGAAGGCGAACTGTCGGGCGAGATCGGCCTCGTCCACCACAGCCAGCCGCCCCCCGTCGACCTCGACGCGGACGCGCGTCTCCTCCATCCGCTCCTGCGCCAACTCGCCCCGGGCGCGGGCATCCCCGTCGGTGCCGACGGAAGCGTGACCGTCCACGTCAGCGGCACCCTCGACACGCCCGCGATCTCGCCGCGATCGGACGGGAGAAGGGTCGGTCGCCATTCCGCCGAGTCACCGGCCCGGAGCCGGCCATGATCCCTTCTGGTGAATCCGCACTGGAGGTCCCATGACCACCTCGGGTGCGGAGACCATCCAGAAGGTCTTCAAGACCCTCGCCGATCCAACCCGGATCCGGATCCTGCGACTGCTCGAACAGGAGGAGCTGATCGTCGGTGAGTTGATGGAGATCCTCGGCATGGCGCAGTCCCGGGTCTCCCGCCATCTCGCCGTCCTCCGCGAAGCAGGCCTGCTCACCGACCGGCGTGACGGCACCTTCGTGTCCTACCGCCTGGCCCTGCCGGATTCGGGTCCCTGGCGCGCAGCCTGGAACCTGGCGCGGGAGAGCCTGGCCGAGGATGCCACGACCAAACGCGATGATGCCCTGCTTCGACGCACCCTGGCCGCACGACGACCGGAGAGCGGGCGGAGCTTCTTCGATTCGATCGGGCCCGAATGGGACGCGTTGCGGCGGGTCTTCGGAGACGACCTGCTGCGGGCGCGGGCGACGGCCACACTGGTCCCGCCGGGTCTCCGCGTGGCCGACATCGGGACGGGAACGGGGATCCTTGCCCTCGAACTCGCCCATCTCGGTCTCGATGTCATCGGAATCGACCGGTCCGAGGCCATGCTCGAGACCGCACGACGGAAATGGCGCCAGGCCGAAGACGGAAATCCGGGCCGGGTCGAGTTCCGAAGGGGCGATGCCCATGATCTGCCCCTCGAACGCGAGAGTGTCGACGCGGTCTTCGCCCACATGGTGCTCCACTCCCTGGAGGACCCCGAGCGGGCGATCCACGAAATGGCGCGGATCGTGCGACCCGGAGGTCGGGTCGTCCTCGTCGACTTCATGCCCCACGCTCACGAATGGATGAAACAGGAACTCGGTCTCGTCTGGCTGGGCTTCGATCCGGAGGACCTCGCGCGCTGGCTCGAGGCGGCCGGGCTCGAGACGCCGCGGATCCGATCCCATGAATCCGCTGCGAAACGCGAGCTGCCCGCCAGTTTCGTCGCGACCTCACGGAAGCCCGAAGCGACATGAGCCCGACACCGGGCGTGGCACCGGCCGTCTGTTTCGATGCGACGGGAACGCTGATCGAAACGGCCCGGCCAATCGGCGAAACCTACCGACGAGTGGCCCTCGACCATGGCATCGATCTGCCCGCCTGGCGCATCGAAGACGCCTTCCGACGCATCCTGGCGCACGCGCCACCGAGGGGAACCGAAGGGGAGACCCCGGCCGAGCGACGCCGCGCTGAAACCCGATGGTGGTTCGAGCGGATCCGTCAGACCTTCCAGGCCACCGACAGCACGGTCCGATTCGAGGACTTCGAAGGCTTCGCGACCGCGCTCTTCGAAACCTACCGCAGCCCGCGGGCCTGGCGACTCCGGGCCGGGGCCCGCGAGATGCTGTGCCGCCTCGAAGGTCTCGAATGCCCCATGGCCATCGTCAGCAACTTCGACCATCGCCTTCCCGACATCCTGCAAGGCCTGGGTATCCTTGATTTTTTCAGGACGGTGCTCATTCCATCATCGACGGGCTTCCGGAAGCCCGACCATCGTCTTTTCGAAGTCGCCGCCGGGGCGCTCGAACGCCCGCTCGCCAGCATCGTCTATGTCGGCGACGACGAAGCGAGCGTCCTCGAAAACATCGCCGGGCACGGTCTCCGGGTGATCGACGTGCGCGAGGGGGGCGGCCTCGAAGGGCTTCCGGACCGGATCGCCAGGCTCGCTATCGTTCCGGAACCATCCGAACGATCGTGATTCCGACGGAACCGCGCGGCCCCTTCGAACATCTCGTCCGGCGACTTTCCGGCGCCAGACGCCCTGTTTCCGAAACCCAGCGAGGAGAGATCCAGTCCCCATGAACGACCCCGATCCGACGAGCCCCCCCACCCCCGATCGCGCGCTCTCGTTCTTCCGGGATCGCTTCGGCCTGAACGATCGCAGCCTGGCGACGGCCCTCGATACGGCGCTCGAACGCCAGATCGACCATGCTGATCTCTATTTCGAATACACGACGACGGACTCCGTCTCCCTCGAAGAAGGCCTCGTGAAATCCGGAGACCGCCATCTGGAACAGGGCGTGGGCGTCCGCGCGATTCGCGGAGAGAAGCAGGGCTATGCGCATTCCGACGATCTCAGCCTGGACAGCGCGAAGATCGCGGCCGGCACCGCGCGCGCCATCGCGACAGAGAGCGGTGATCGATCGCCCGTCTCGATCACGGCCCGAGCGCCCGGCCACGACCTCTATCCGATCGACACGCCGCCGACCGAGGTGCCCGTAGCCGAGAAGGTCGACTGGCTGGGGGAGATCGACCGCTACGCGCGCAGCCGGGACCCCCGGATCACCCGTGTCATGGCCAGCGTCGTCAGCCAGGACAAGCATGTCCTGATCGCCGCGAGCGATGGCACGCGCGTGGCCGACGTCCAGCCCCTCGTCCGATTGAACATCCAGGTGCTCGCCGCGGATGGCCGTCGACGGGAGGTCGGCTACCAGGGAGCCGGGGGGCGTTACGAGCTGGCGAAGCTTCGCGATCCCGATCGCTGGAAGAAGCTCGTGGACGAGGCGGTGCGCGTCGCGCTCCTGAATCT
>DRKE01000472.1 GCA_011051925.1 Deltaproteobacteria bacterium | reverse complement strand
TGCCGTTCGCGAGCATCGGCGCGGCCTATCTCGCCGCGATCGGAACCGCCGCTGCGTTCTACCGGCGTTTCGACGACGGAATCGGGCGGCACATCGAGACCTCTTTGATGGATGGCGCGCTCGCCTACCTGACCATGCTGTGGGGCGATGCCGATATCCCTCCTCCGCCGCGTGATCCCGGTCGCTATCGCCTCGTCGCGCGAAACTTCCGCTGTTCGGACGGTGAGATCATCGGTGTCCACACGGGCGCAGTGGGGGCCTTCGGACGGTTGATTCGGCTGCTCGGACTGGCCGGGCAGATCCCGACGAGCGAGACCGGACTCGACATGGGCATCCCCTTGACGGACGAGCAGCGCGATCTTCTCGATCGTCTGCTACCGGATATCTTCGAAACCGAACCCCGGTCGGTCTGGCTCGATCGCCTTCTTGAGAACGACATCTGCGCGATTCCGCTTCTCCGGCCGGAAGAGATCTTCGACGCGCCACAAGTCCGACACAATCGCATCATCGTCGAGGTCGACGATCCCACGCTCGGACGGGTCGAACAGATCGGCCCCGTCCTCCGGTTCTCCAGAACGCCCGCCGACCCGCCCGGACCGCCACCGATTCCCGGAGCGGATTCCCCTTCCTGGATTCCACGCGTGCAGGAAGACGCGACGCCCCCTCCCTCACGAACGCCGATGTCGAACCGCCCCCTCCTGGATGGACTCCGGGTTCTCGATCTCGGTGCATACTATGCCGTGCCATACGGCTCCAGACTCCTGGCCGACCTCGGTGCCGACGTGATTCGTGTCGAGTCACACGCCGGAGACCCGAACCGGGGAATGGAGGGAATCTTCCGGTCGAGTCATGCGGGAAAGAGATCAATCGCACTCGACCTGAAACATCCTCAGGCGACGAGCGTTTCCGACGATCTGTTCTCATGGGCCGACGTCGTCCATCACAGCATGCGCCCCGGGGTCGCGGAAAGGATCGGCGTCGGCTACGAACACGCGCGAGCCGTGAATCCAGCGATCGTGTATGCCTACGGACCCGGCTGGGGTTCCACTGGACCGATGAGCGGTCGTCAGAGTTTCGCACCGCTGATGTCGGGATACGTCGGCGCTGCCTACGAAGCCGCCGGGCAGTTCAATCCACCCGTGTATCCCGTCGGCAACGAGGACCCGGGAAACGGTCTGCTCGGTGCGTTCGGCATCCTGCTCGCCATGATCCATCGCAGGCGAACCGGAGAAGGACAATACCTGGAACATCCACAGCTGAACGCAGCCATGGCACACATGTCGCACATCATCAGGAAACCGGGCGGCGAAACATTGGGAGCGATGCGACTCGATCCCGGCCAGTTCGGTTTCGGACCGCTCGAAGGTCTCTATCAGACCGTGGACGGCTGGATCTGCCTGGTGATCTCTTCGTCGGAGGAATTCGTTGCACTCGGGAACGCCATCGGCGTCGACCTCTCGAACGACCCGCGTTTTTCCACGAACAAGGCTCGCGAGGAGAACAAGGACATCCTCTCGAACGTGCTCGCTGACGCCTTCTTCGAAAAGCGGACGGCGCAACTCCTCTCGGAATTCTCGAGCCTGGGTGTTCCGGCAGCAGAGCCCGTTCCATACAACAACGCAAAGTTTCTTCGCGATCCAGAGAACCTCCGAACCGGAAGATCCGTGGAATGTCCCCACGACACTCGAGGAAGATACCGCGAAGTCGGCCTCTTGATTCGCTCGAGCGACACCGTTCCTGCCGAACATCGATCCGCCCCGCGGCTCGGCGAGCATACGGACGAAATTCTCGCTTCCTTCGGACACGACGAGTCTTCGATCGCGAAGCTCAGGGAGACGAAGATCGTCGCCTGACCGGGGGGCAGAAAGGAAACCGACCGATGCCGACAGATCAGGATCTGTCCCGACTGGCCGAGGAATGCGCTCTGCGACTGGAGTTCCACGAACCCGGATTCTCCGTTCGCGAAATCATCCCACCGGCGACGATGCTCTACGATCCGATGCTCGGATGGGTGGAAGATGACGAGTCCCTGGTCTTCTGCGACATCGGCGGCCAGCGAGAGCCGGGTTGGAATCCCCGGGAAGGCCACGGCTCGATCTGGCGCCTCCACCGTGATGACAGACTCGAATCGATCGTCCCGGCGGGTGCGATCGGCACGGGCATGATCATGTTTCCGATGAAGGCCCCGGCTTCCTTCGGCTGCCATGGCGGCGAAACGTTCTTCCTTGGGCAGTTGAAACCGGGCCGCGAAGGTGCTCACGGAACGCACGCCGTGTATTGGCTGCCTCCGGGTTGGGAGATTCCCGAAGTCTTCTGTGTCGTTCCCCATGCCGGATCGATTTCGGGAGGCATCTCGGGCGCACTCTGCCCCGCAGGTTGGGGAGAAGAGGGAACGGACATGGAGGGCGTGCTGTTCGTGGTGTCTCTCATGAACTGTACGATCTACATGGTGACGCCGGATCGACGAATCCGACCGTGGCTGATTTGCGATCGCGAGAACGTGGGCGTGCAATTCATGCCCCGCAAGGTCTTCCAGGCTCGGGATTCCTGGGGCGATCTGGCTGGCGAACTGGTCGTGAGCGGTCACCCCGAAACCAGCTTCGAAACGCCGGCGTCGGCCGGGAAGAAGGTCTCCCTCGAATACTGGAGGGTCGACGACCCCAAAGGCTCGCCTCGTCTCACTCGGATCGATCGCCTCGACGCGGATCGTTCCGCGCTAATTTCCGAAACCGGCTTGAATGCCTCGATCGCTCCGGACGGATTCGGCCCGTTCTCAGGACAGCTCTTTGCTTGTCGCCCCGGGTCCGCGAATCTCGCCAGTGCGAGCCGGATTGAAGGCGCACTCCCCTACGATGCGGACATCGTCCGATTCGATTCCAGCGGTCGGATTCATCTGTTCGCTTCTCGGCTCCAATCCGGTGCGCCCGATCTCGCGTTCCAGGGCAATCGAATGGTCATCTCGACCGTCAGGAAGAGCTACTCGACGGGTGAGTACCACCTTCCCGATGGCTCCCTGTACGAGATCGTGTACACGGGCGGATCACCCTCCCGAACACCCGGGGAACGTCAAAGCATTCGCTAGCCCCATAGGAGCGCGCGTGGCACGGTCCCGAAACCGGCTCCGGGAGGAAGAGCGGCCAGTAGAAGCGGCCGGACGCCGGGTCGAATTCTGTCTCCCGCCTCACCTGAACCAGCAAAGGGAAGCGACATGGGGTTCATGCCGGATCCCCAACATCGAGATTGCACTCGTCCCACCGGGTTTGCCAGCGCGGCTCCGTTCTTGGCTCGGCCCTTTCACGATGCGGACTACGGGTCTCGCGCGACCACGAGCTTGATGCTGTCCTCGAGCCACGCATTCGGCGCATCGTCCCAACCCACGATCCGGGTCGTCACCCCTTCTGGGCGGAGCCGGCGCTCGGCGATCAGGGGCATCACTTCGGGCAGGAGCGAAACCGAATGCGCCCGCCCGATGTGGAATCGGATGCCCAGGGTATAGAGTCTGCCCAGCGGCAGGCCGACCTCGGACACGGGAAGATAGGTCGCCGAGTGACAGACACCTTCGGGTTCGGTCGACTCGATCGCGTAGCGGAGACCTTCGGGCCGGACGCCGCAGTCGGCCACGATCGGATAGCGACGCTCGCGCCTTCCGAAATCCGTTTCCAGTGGATGTGCACCGAGCTTCGCGGCCAGTTCGCGGGCATCGGAGTCGTCACAGGCGAAATCGACCTTCGAGGCACCGAGCGCGAGGGCCGCCTGGACGGCGTAGAGGGCGATGCTTCTCGAGCCATGGCAGACCACCAGGACTTCTGCACCGGGTCGCCTTTCGAGATGTGGGGCGACTGTCCGGTAGCCGTCGAGTACGTTGTCCGAAACACTGGCAACCGACCGGGGGTCGATTCCATCGGGCAGCGGGCAGAGCATGGCGCTCGC
>DRKE01000471.1 GCA_011051925.1 Deltaproteobacteria bacterium | reverse complement strand
TCGAGCTGGAGCTTCACGGCGTAGACGAGCTTCACCCGCTCATCGGGCGTCTGGACCTCCTTGGGAGTGAACTCGGCGCGCGAGGCGACATGACGAACGGTGGCCGGGAAGGGCTTCTCCGGAAACGCGTCCGTGTAGATCCGTGCGGGCAGGCCGAGACGAATCTTTCCGATCTCCTTCTCGGGGACGTACACCTGGAGATAGAGCCGGTCGAGATCGACGATCTCGAAGAGGGGAAAGCCGGCCCCCACGACTTCGCCGAGATCGGCGACCCGGGTCGTCACGATCCCCGATGCCGGCGCCGTGATCGTGAGCTCCTCCAATCTGCTTTCCGCTTCGGCCAGGGCGGCGCGGGCCTGGGCGAGCTGCGCTTCGAGCGCGGCGATCTCGGCCCTTCGCGCATCGATCCGCCGTCGGCCGAGCTTCGCATCCGCGAGCGCGTTGCGCGCCTGCGCGAGCGCCGTCCGAGCGGACGTGAGTTCGGCGCGAGCCATCTTCCAGGCGAGGGCGGCGCGCTCGGCACGTTGGGCATCGACGCTTCCCTGGGCGTGGAGCGCGGCGAGCCGGGCGGCGTCCTTTCCACTCTGCCGCTCGTTCGCTTCGGCCGCGGCCAGCGCCGCCTCGGCATGGGCGACCTCCGAGCGGGCGCTCTCGATCTTGAGGGGCACGTCCCGCTCGAGTACTTCGAGCGCCTTTCGCGCCGCTCGCAATCGCGCTTCTTCGGATTCGACTGCGGCACGGGCCTGGTCGACCCTCGCGCGCGACTGGGCATCGTCGAGTCGGGCGACCACCTGCCCCGCCTCGACTTCACTTCCCTCCCGCACCAGCAGCTCCACCACGCGACCGGGATATCGGGTCGAGGCCAGGATGCGATCCCCCTCGATGCGACCATTCGCCTGGATGAGGCCTTCGGGCAGGGTTTCCGTGCGTCCCCACGACCACCAGCCCCCGGCGCCCACGAGCAGAGCCAGGGCGAGCAGGACGAAAATCGAGCCGCGACGGGAATGCCCGATCGGATCCGACCCGTCTCCGCTCCCGCCTTCCTCAGCCACGCGTTTCTCGCTGCATCCCTTTGCCCCCAGCGCATCGGAAGCCCTTCCCGATCGACGCCGCGTGACCGCGATCCGAACCCGCTCAGACGCGCTCGAGCTGACGCCGGAAGCGCCACATTCCGAACCCGAAGATGACCCCGCCCTGGAGCGCGAGAGCCAAGAGCGGCACCCGGAGCAGTCCCACCCCCGCGCCCTTCAGGAGGATGCCATACCCCATCTCGATATAGTGGAAGAGGGGCGACAAATGCATCGCCCAACGAAGTCCCCTCGGCATCGCTTCGGGCGGTGTCCAGGAACCCGAGAGCAACAGCAGCGGCATCATCAGCAGGATCACGAGCATGACGACCTGTGCGAGATTCCGGCTCAACGAAGCGATGAACAGACCCAACCCCGAAGTGGCGAAGACGTAGAGCGCCGTCACCGCGAGAAACAAGGCCAGACTCCCCCGGATCGGCATGTGGAAGGCGGGCAGCACGACGAGGTGGAGACAGATCGCCGTCCCCGCCACGACGGCCAATCCCATCGCGAGCACCTTCGGAAAAAGGACCTGGAAGGGACTCAAGGGCGAGACGGCCAGCTGCTCGATCGTGCCGCGCTCCTTCTCCCGCACGGCGGCCGCGGCCGGCAGCATGAGGGACAGCATCGTGATCACGGTCAAGAGCTCCGAGATCGACATGAACCAGCTGTCGGTCTGGTTCGGGTTGTAGAGGACCCGGTGGCGATCCTGGACCATCGGGAAGGCAGCCGCTCCGCCGGGCATCCTGCCGAGCCCCTTCGCCGTGATCTCCGCTCCGAAACGACCGACGATCCGGGCGGCGTCGGCCGTGGCCAGGGTGCCGAGGACGGTGTTGCTGGCATCGATCTGCATCTGCACCGACGCCGAGCCGCCCCGCAGCAGATCCCGACCGAAGTCCGTCGGAACATCGAGAATCGCCAGGACCTCCCCCCGATCGAGCAGACCGGTCGCCTCGCGTGCGCTCCCGACGCTTCCCTTCAGGGAGAAGTAGGGCGGCAGGAAACGATGGATCAACTCGCGCGAGGTCGCGCTCCGATCATGGTCCATCACGGCGATCGGTGCGTTCCGGAGATCCATGTGGACGCCCACGCCGGCCATGTAGATGTCGGCCGAGAAGAAATAGACGAGCACGCCCAGGAGGACGGGATCGCGCGACAGCTGCTTCAGTTCCTTCGCGGTCATCGCCGCCGTCCGATCGAGCCAGGTCCGGATCCGCTCCATCATCCCGTACTCGGCCGCTTGCGAAAGCTCAGGATGGCGGCGGTCCAGAGAACCGCCGCATAGACGACCAGCGCCGCCAGTTGACCCCCCAGTCCCCTCCACGCCAGTCCCTTGAAGAAGCTTCCCCAGACGATCTCCAGGTAGTAGATGGGCGGAAAGAGATGAGCCTCGATCCGGGATTCCGGACCGAGCGATTCGAGCGGCACCATCAGACCCGAGTACAACATCGCGGGGATGAAGGTGATCACCATCGTGAGCAGGGCGGCCGCCGCCTGGGTGCGGACCCACAGCGAGACGAGCAGCCCGATCCCCGTCGTACAGGCGACGTAGACGACCGACGCGACGTAGAAGAAGATCGGATCACCCTTGAAGGGGGCACCATGGACCACGATCACGACGCACCAGAGAACCAGGACGTTCACGGCCGAGATCGCGACATAGGGCAGGAGCTTCCCGAGAATGAATTCACCCCGGGTGATCGTGGAGGCATAGATGTTGTAGATCGAGCCGTTCTCCTTTTCGCGAACGACGCCCAGGGAAGTGAGAAAAGGAGGGGCGAACATCAGGACGAGCATGATCAGCCCCGAAGCCATCGACCACTCGCTCCGCAACGCCTGATTGAAGAGATAGCGGGTTTCCAGACGGACCGGAGCCGCCCGCTCCGACGCCGACTCGGCGCTGAAGCCCCGGGTCGCGACGAGATGATCCCGCAGCAGCCCAGCGTTGAAATCCGCATTCAGGGCCGCCACATAGCTACGTACGACCTGGGCACGGTAGGGGAAGACGCCGTCGATCAGGCTCTGCACGGCGACGGGGCGTCCCTTCGCCAGATCCTTCTCGAACGCCGGCGGGACGTCGAGAACGAGCCTCACGTCCCCTCTGGCGAGCAGCGGAAGGATCTCCCGGTCACC
>DRKE01000470.1 GCA_011051925.1 Deltaproteobacteria bacterium | reverse complement strand
CTCGAGCCGCTGCTGCGCATCGACTTCCTCGTCGAGCCGCGCCAGGGCTTCACGAAGACACGCGACCGGGGGATCGCGAAGAACCCGGCGCGGGCGCAGACGATGTCCGCGTTGGCGAACCTCCATGCAGTTCGGCACGAGTCGATCCCGAGAGAGGCAAGGGCGGCGCTGTGATCGAGGCGTCCCGAGGTCGGGGCGGGACGGGGTGCCGCGCGCAGTTTCGAGAGGGCGGCCACCGGGATCCGGACAAGCAGGCATTCCGACCGCCCGAACCTGTTCGAGCACGGTACTCCCTCCCGCACCGATCACGGCACGGCGGCGTGTGCAGAGGTTTCCTAGAGGCCGTCTCGGCGACCTCGACCGGGTGGGACACGGGGTTTTCCCGGATCAAGAAGCTCCGATGTTCGGTCGATCGTGACCGGTGTGCAGCCTTTCGTCGTCTACTCGATGCTTCTGCTGGGGATGCTCCTGCCGGTCGGTCTTCTGACCCTGGCTGGGCGCCGGTTCTCGATCTCGAGAAGCCTGCTGGGTCAGATCCCCGAATCCCTGCCCCCGGTCATCGTCCTCCTCCTGGGGATGATCTTCTGGTCGGTTGCCTATTCCCTCGAGTTGCTGACCCACGACCCGATCGTCATGCGCCGCCTGCATCAGTTCGCCTTCACGGGGACGGCCGTCGTCCCGATGGCGGTCCTGCTCGTCGCGCTCGCCCTCGTATTCGATTTCCGGATCACGACCCGGGCCTGGATCGTCGCGATGGCCCTCCCCGTGACGACCATCGGACTCGCCTGGACGAATCCGGCTCATGGACTGGTCTGGACTTCCTTCGAAACCGTGGCGGTCGGGCAGTTGACCAGCCTGAAGACGACGGAGGGCCCCTGGTTCTGGGTTCATACCTATTCATCCTATGCCTTCATGGGTGTGGCTGTCGTTCTCCTGGCCATGCGTTCGCATCGGGTCTGGTCGACCTCTCCGGGCGAGAGCGTCGCCCTGATCGCGACGATCGGGATTCCCTGGATCCTGAACGCCGTCTATCTGTTCACGACCGCCTCTCCCGTCGACCCGACACCCCTGGCCGGTCTGGTCAGCGCGACGATCCTGTTCGGCGTCGTCGCGCGCGATCGGGTCAAGACACTCGTTCCCTCGGCTTCGGGGGCCCTCTTCGAAAGGACCGGCGATCCGATGCTGCTTCTGGATCGCGAAGGCAGGATCGTCCACGTGAACCGAGAAGGAGCCCGTTATCTCGACGCGGAGATCGACTCGCTCCTGGGCTCGCCCCTCCACGATGTCTGGCCGGAATTCGACTTCGTCGCGGGTTGCGAGGGGCGGCACCCGGATCTGCGCTTGCGAAACGTTGCCGAGGCCGCGCCACGGGATTTCGACGTCCGGCTCTTTCCGGGGGGATCGAGTTCCGAAGACAGCCCGGTCTTCATTCTCGCCCTGCGAGACATCACCGAGCGACGTCGGGCCGAAGCGATTGCCGCAGAGGCCGCCGACCGGGATGAACAGACCGGGCTGGCCAATCGACGTTGTTTCCGGGAGACACTCGCGCGATGGATCGCGGAGGCGCGAGACGAGCACGGGTTGCTGGCACTCTTCATCCTCGACATCGACGATCTGAAGCTCGTCAACGATCTCTACGGCCAGAACGCCGGGGACGAATCGATCCTGTCGGTCGCCTCCGCTCTCGAAGACGGCCGCGTCGACGGGGGCGAACCGATCGAATCCTTTCCCGGTCGGCTCGGCGGGGACGAATTCGCCCTTCTCGTCAGGGGAATGTCGCGCAAGGAGGAGATCGAGGGGCTCGCGACGCGTCTCCAGCGAAGGATCGGGGCCAGTGCCAGCTGCGAATTCCAGGTCAGCGCGAGCATCGGAATCAGCCTCCTGTCCGGGGATTCCCCAGACCTGTCTTCGCTTTTCCGCCAGGCGGACCTCGCTTGTCGGGTCGCGCAACGGGATGGGCGGGGGCTCTTCCGGTTCTTCGAGCCGGAGATCGAAGCGAAGCTCGATCGTCAGGCCACGGTCAGTCGCGCCCTCTGGAAGGCGATCCGTGCGGGGGATTTCACGCTCGTCTTCCAGCCCAAGGTCGAGCTGCCGACGGGGAGCGTGATCGGGTTCGAAGCGTTGATCCGATGGACCAGCGACGAACTCGGTTTCGTCTCGCCAGAAGAGTTCATCGCGATCGCCGAGAAGAACGGGAGCATCCAGGCCATCGGCCGATGGGTTCTCACCCGAACGTGTTCCCTGCTGGCTCAATGGCGGGCCGAGGGTGTCGATGAAGTACGCGTCGCCGTCAACGTTTCCGCTCTCGAACTGCGCGATCCCGACTTCTCGGAGTTCGTCTTCGCTTGCCTCGAAGAACATCGGGTCGATCCCGCCCAGCTCGAATTCGAGATCACGGAAAGATCCTTTCTCGGGGACGATGCGGAAATGGCGACCGCCCTGAATGCGCTTCGATCCGCGGGGATCCACATCTCCCTGGACGATTTCGGGACGGGCTATGCGACGCTGGCCTGTCTCAGCCGGATCGATCTCGATTCGATCAAGATGGATCGATCCCTGGTGCTCGAGGTGGAACTCGACGGTCGGGCGACGAGCGTCGCGGCGACGGTCGTCACCCTGGCGAGAATGCTGGAGATGAAGGTCATCGCAGAGGGGGTCGAGACCGTCGAGCAGGCGGAGATGCTCTGCGATCTGCGCTGTCATCAGGCGCAGGGATATCTTTTCTCGAGGCCTGTCCCGCCCGAGGAGGTACCGCTCCTGGCCCGGGCACGTCTGCCCCTCGGAAAACCCGATCCGGCCTCATCCGCGGACTGAGCCCGCGCGGACGGCTTCTTCGCTTCCGACTTCCTGTCTTCCTATTCCCGTTCCCTGGGAGACAGCCGGTCTCCGTCGGGAAGGAGTTGCGGATCGGGCATCTCTCCCCGGGAAGCGAGCTTGAATCGTTCGCAATTCTCGAAGCGCGATTCACAATACTGGATCTGATAGATCCGCAGGATGTGCCGGCTTTCGAAGATCGGATACATCGGACAACGTTCCGCGAAGCGGCAGCGTGCGTCTCGGGATGACATGCCAATGGCCTTCCGTCTGGTTGGACTCGCCGAGAGCTTAGGGAGGCGGGGCCCTTCGCCACAAGCCACCGGCGGGAATCTTCCGCCCGAGCAGGAGCGCCGGTTCGCATCCGAGATTCTCGGAGACCGGCCCTGCGACCCGCTGGATCGGTCGACTTGCCGATGGGAAACGATTTTTCGGATCGGGGTACGAAAGAAGGCGCGAGACCGGGTACGATTCCGGAAACCTCCGTGATGGGGTCGGGAGACCGGAATGCGAAAATTCATCGTCCTCCTGATCGTTCTCGTCCTGGTGGTCGTCGGGGTGCTCGTCCTCGCGATCATGAACATGAATACGATTCTCGAAGAGAACCGCGAACGCCTGAGCGCGATGGCGAGCGAAGCGATCGGCCGGGAGGTGCGTTTCGACAGGGCCGAGGTCACCTTCTCGAAGGGTCTTGCCATCCGGATCGACGGCCTTCGGATCGCGGAGGATCCGGATTTCGGGAAGGGTGATTTCGTGACGCTCGATTCGGCCTTCGTCGATGTCGAGGTGGGGCCCGCGTTGCAGCGGCGGTTGGCCGTGGGGGGCGTTCGGCTCGAGGGACCCACGATCCGGGTGATCCGTACGCTGGACGGATTCAATTTTTCGAGCCTCGGCTCCGCGGACTCTGCCGGAAGACCGGAAGAAGAGGCTTCGTCGGGGTCCGACAGCACGGGTGACGGGGACGGCGGGTCGGGTTCGGAGGGAACGGATCTCGCCCTGGCGATCGCGGCTTTCGAGATTCGCGATGGAACGATCCTCTATCAGGATCGGACGGCGAACCCGCCGCTTTCGCTCGTGATCGAGAATTTCGAGAGTTCGGGGACGGACCTGTCTCTCGAGGGACCGATCGAGATCGCTTTCTCGGGGCGCGTCCGTCCTGTCGACGGAGATGATTCGCTCACCAGTCCCGTGCGGGGTCGGATCCGGATCCGGGATCTCGCGACCGGGGCCGGAGAGCTGCGGCTCGCCAGTCCGACCTTCCATCCGGGCCTTCTCGGCCTGGTGTTCGAGGAGGGGAAGGGGGCGGACGAACGAATGGAGGATCTCGACCTCGACATCGGCTTGCCCGCCGACCCGGCCGCCGTGGGCTATCCGATCTCGCTCCGAGCCAGCGGTGGACGCCTCGCGGGTGTCGGATTCACGAGTCTCGACGCGAGGCTCCGCTATCGAGGATCGACCGTCGGGATCAAGCGCCTCGTCATCGGGCTCGCGGGCGGAAGCGTCGAGGTGGTGGGCAGCGTGACCTTCGGACCACCGGGGCGTGCGCCCTTCCGGCTCGAAACCAGACTCGAGGGACTCGACGCCTCGGAAGTGGGCACGATCCTGCTGGATCTTCCGAAAGGGGCGCTTTCGGGAAGGATCGCTGGCGAGATCGATCTCGCCGGAGACAGTCTGGACTGGGAAACCCTGAAGAAGAGCCTGGCGGGCCGGATCCGGATCGAGGTGGGCCGGGGCGCGATCGAAAACGTGAATCTTCTCGATCGACTCGTCGGCCGCCTGGTCGTGGATCCCGGGCTCGGCCAGCTGACCGCGGCTTCCATTCGCGACGTGGCGCCCACGATCCTGAAGCAGGATCGCACGGCTTTCGAGAAAGTCGATCTGGATCTCGCGATCGAGAATGGCGGACTGCTCGCCCGATCCCTGGAACTCGACGCGGGGGATTTCTCCCTGCGGGCCCTGGGAACGCGGATCGGTCTCGACGGATCCGTGTCCGGTGCAGCGAAGATCCGCTTTTCGGAGCCACTCTCCCGCAAGATCCTCGCGCGGGCGGATCGTCTCGCGCCGCTTCTCGGTGGCGAGGGCGTCGTCGAACTCCCCCTCCGGCTCGAGGGCAGTGTGTCTTCGATCGAACTCCGACCCGATCTGACCGCCCTCGCGTCGGATGCCCGCGCGAACGCGACGGCGGAATTGACGAACGAAGCGGCGCGCCGCTTGTCGAAGGCCCTGTTCGGGAAGCAGGGGGCTTCCAAGCAGGGCGAGCCCGCTTCGCCGCGAGATCCCGAACGAACGGCGGCAGACGAGCTTCTCGAGAAGGGACTCGACAGGCTTTTCGGAAACTGAGGACGAGTTGGTCTTCGAATCCCGCGTGACGAATCGGACGTGATGTCCTGGTTGCAACGAGGAAAGGTCATTCTTCTCGGTCGGTACGGCGCGAGACTCCGCTTTCCCCATCTGCTGCTCCTGACCGCGGCGCTCTTCCTGGCGGATCTGCTGATCCCCGACGGGCTTCCCTTCATGGATGAAGCCTTTCTCGGGCTCTTGACCCTGTTATTCGCTTCCTGGCGGAACAGGAGGATCCAGGATCGCGATCCGGAGGAGGGTCTGGATCGATATTAGGCCCGTCGGCTTCCGTCTGTGTTGACCTCGAGACGTTTCGGGAGGATACTGGCCGGGAAATCCCGAAGGCATCTCGGCAAGACGGGGACGAACATGCAGCCTTCAGTATTCGTCGTGGAAGACGACGCCGAGACGCGTGGGTATTTCGCAGAAGTCCTTCGGGCCGATCGGCAAGGCTACATCGTCGAGACTGCGGGGACGCTTCGTGAGTCCCTGATCGTGCTGCACCGACTGCGGCCCGACATCCTGCTGGTCGATCTCGGTCTCCCCGACGGCGACGGACTCGATTTGATCCGGACGACCCGGCGCGTTTCACCAGAGACCTTGATTCTCGTCATTACCGTATTCGGCGACGAGTCGACCGTCATCGGTGCCATCGAATCCGGCGCACAGGGCTATCTCCTGAAATCCGAAGCCCCTGCGGAGCTGTGCAAGAGCGTCCGTCAGGTCCTGTCCGGAGGAGCGCCGATCAGTCCCGGAATCGCATGCCACCTCCTGCGTCGCTTCCGGGAAGCGGAACGGCCGGGGCCAGGACCGCATCTCACGCGCCGGGAGAAGGAGGTCCTGGACCTGATGGTGAAGGGGCTGCCCCTTCAGGAGGCGGCCGATCTCCTCGGCGTCACGCGCAACACGGTCGCCGGTCACGTCAAGAACATCTATTCGAAGCTCGAAGTGAAGAGCCGGGGCGAGGCGGTCTACGAAGCGCTCAGCCAGGGATTGGTCCGGATCGAGTTGAAGTCCTGAAAGCGATCGGCCGGTCGACGAGGGTCCGCCTCAGCAATCCGTCGGCAGGGTCAGGCTGATCTTCGTTCCGGGATTCGAGTCGTCGATCCGAAGGGCCCCACCGAGCTCGATCGCACGCGACGTCATGTTCCGGACTCCCCTTCCCTTGGTTTCCGCCGAACCGGAAAATCCCCGGCCATCGTCCTGGATCGTGAGGGTCACGCGTCCTGCTCGATCCTCCGGGCGGGTCATGCGGACTTCGACGAGGTCGGCTCCAGCATGGCGCAGCGTGTTCGTGACGCCCTCCTGGATGATCCGAAGGACATGCAGCGTCGCGCTCGGCGGAAAGGATCGGAGCGCCGGGATCTCATCGATCTGCCAGGAGAGACGGATATCGTTCCGCCGCAGCAGGGGCTCGAGTCGCGTTCGGAGTCTTCCCAGGGCCGTCGGCAGATCCGTTGCATTGGGATCGAGGGAGTCGATCACGATCCGGATCTCGTCGATCGTGCGGCGAAGGGCCTCGGCGATCTCACCGCGGGTCGCCGAGCCCCGCTCGACCATCGACAGGACCGAGACGAGCTGGCCTCCGAGGCCGTCGTGCATTTCGCGCGTCAATCGTTCTCGCTCGAGCAGCAGGCCTTTCTGGCGTTCGCTTCGGATCCGTTCGGCTTCCTCCGAACGGTATCGGCGTTCGGCGGCATCCCTCTGTTGGATCACCGCAGCCAGGGTCAGCGCCGTCGTTCCGACCAGCATCGAGTAGGCCCAGAGAAGCAGGATGGCTTCGGTCGTCGTACCCAGGACGAAGGGGCCCGAACGCAAGCTCGTGCCTGCGGCCGCGATCGAGATCATGATGAACGAGGTCATGGCGGATCCCCTCGGTCCCAGCCGGATCCCCGACCAGACGAGGATCGGAATGGGCGAGACGGCGGCGGCGAATCCCAGGATCCCGATCTCCGGACCGAAGAAGGCCGATCCGGTCGCGATCAGCAGGCAGACGAGAACCAATCCTGTCTCGGAGCGGCGCAGGAGATCCGGCCAGGGCGGGCTGCCCCGTGCCAGCAACAGGAGGGCGGGCGTCAACGCGAGCGCTCCTCCCGCATCGCCCAGCCACCAGACCAGCCAGGCATGTGGGATCCGATCGACCTCGAGGCCATCAAAGGCCGCCAGGCTCGCGACACCGAGGATGGCGCTCAGGATCGTAGATCCGATCACGCCCACGAGCAGGAAGACCGTGACGTCACGGGGGCGCTCGAAGGTGGGTCGAAGATCCGCGACGCGGCACAGCAGGGTCACGCCGACCCAGGACTCGAGGGTATTCCCGATCGCGATTCCCAGGGCAGCGGGTGCGTTCCCGGAAGAGACGAGATTGACGAGGAACGCACCGAGGAAGACCCCCGGCCAGAGGTGTCGTCCATAGAGGATCAGCGCCGCCAGGGAGATTCCGGTCGCGGGCCAGATCAGTGTGATGCTCTCGTGGAAGTTGCCGAACTTCAGGCCGAATCGGCCCGCCAGGACGTAGGTCCCCGCGAGCAGGAGGATCTGACCCGACCGGACGAGGCGCTTCCGTCGTTCCAGGCTCCGGGCGTCCATGTCGTCCATACGATGGAGATTACACGGGGTCGCGTCGGCATGCTCCTGATCCGCGGCTGCTCGCGTGGCCCGGGCCGAGCACGACTAACAGGGGAACGCCGTCGATATCAAGGCATCGAGCGGCGACTCGGGACGCGACACTCGTGATCCACGTCGGCGGGCAGGGCGACTGGATGCCCGGGATGGAGGCGGCCGAAACCCCGAAGGCCCCCCGCCGCCCCCGAGGGCTTCGACCTGTCGGGGGATCGCCAGACGTTCCGTCGTGTCCGGACCGCCCATTCCAGGGGTGACCGGATCCGCGAAGGGCCTGGAAGCCAGGGCAGCGGCCAGTATCCGGAGGCCGAGCGATCGACGCTGGCGAGCGGTCGGGGTGGGCACGGCGAAAGAGCGCGGCCTGTGATTTCCTTTCCAGGGATCGCGATCCCGAACGAAACCGGCATCATGATCGTGTACGGTCGACTTCGGGGACCCGGAACCGGATCTCGTCGGGTCGGTGCCCGGCGGGCCGGAAGGGTTCCTGGCGCCGGGGCGTCTCTGCGCCCCGGCCTCCGTTCGATCTGCCAGGATCCATTCGATCGTTCGTTTCTCGAACCCACAAGCGCCCCGACAGGAGTCGTCCGTGACCGCTGCCCTCCAATCCCTGCTCGACCTTCTCGATCTCGAGGAAATCGAACTCAACCTCTTTCGCGGTCGGAGTCCGCAGGAGCGATCCCAGCGTGTCTTCGGGGGGCAGGTCGTGGGCCAGGCGCTCGTGGCGGCGTACCGCACGGTCGAGGATCGGCATGTCCACTCGCTGAAGGGCGATTTCCTCCGGCCGGGGGATCCGAAGATCCCGATCCTCTACGAGGTCGATCGGATACGCGATGGGCGGAGCTTCACGACCCGCCGGGTGGTCGCGATCCAACACGGTCGCGCGATCTTCAGCATGTCGGTCTCGTTCCAGATCGAGGAGTCGGGTCTCGAGCATCAGGCGTCGATGCCGGATGTCCCCGGCCCGACCGAGACGCCGGATCCGCACATGTACGACGAGAAGCTGCGCGCCCATCTTCCGCCCGAGCGCCGCGATTGGCTCGACCGCGTGCCCCCGATCGAATCCCGGCCGGTCCGGCCGATCGATCCGATCGACCCGGAGAAGCGCCCGCCCGAACTCGCCGTCTGGCTCCGCGCGGCGGGCGGGATGCCCGACGACGATCGACTCCATCAATGCGTCCTGGCCTACGCTTCGGACATGCACCTGCTCGACACCTGCCTGCTTCCCCATGGCATCTCCTGGCTGAGTCCGAATTTCCAGTCGGCCAGCCTGGACCATTCGATCTGGTTCCATCGGCGCTTTCGCGCCGACGAGTGGCTGCTCTTCGTGCAGGACAGCCCTTCTGCTTCCGGCGCGCGCGGTTTCAATCGGGGGCTCGTTTTCACCGAAGATGGACGGCTGATCGCCTCGGTCGTGCAGGAGGGATTGATTCGTCTTCGCGGGTCCGATCCGAGCGGGGGCGCCGCGTGAGCGGGGTGGGCGCATCGGCCGGACGAGCGGATGCGCAGGAGGGTCCCGCTCGGGACGACATCGCGATCTCGGCGCGGGGCCTGACCCGGGATTTCGGTGCCTTCCGCGCGGTCGACCATGTGGACTTCGAGGTCCGGCAGGGGGAGATCTTCGGGCTGCTCGGCGCGAACGGTGCGGGCAAGACGACCGTGATCAAGATGCTGACGGGGTTGCTGCCTCCGAGTGCGGGGGAGGGCCAGGTCGCGGGCGTCGACATGCGTCGGGCCGGTCGCGCGATCAAAGAGCGCATCGGATACATGTCGCAGGCGTTCTCGCTCTACCGGGATCTCAGTGTCATCGAGAATCTCACCCTCTATGCCCGGATCTACGGCGTTCGTGGCCGGCGGCTTCGTCGGAGGGTCCGGGAGATCGTCGAACGGACGGGCCTCGAAGGCATCGCACCACGGCTGGCAGGCGATCTGCCCATGGGTCTGCGCCAGCGCCTCGCCATCGCCTGCGCCCTCGTCCATGGACCGCGCGTGCTCTTTCTCGACGAGCCGACTTCGGGCGTGGATCCCGTCGGTCGCCGTCGTTTCTGGGACATCCTCGTCCGACTCGCTCGAGAGACCCGGGTCGCGATTCTCGTCACCACCCACCACATGGCCGAGGCCGAACATTGCGATCGTCTGGCGCTGATGGCGGAGGGGCGGATCGTCGAGAGTGCTTCTCCCGAGGCGATGAAGCGGGCGCTCGTCCGGGATGCCGGGACGACGATCGAGGTTTCGGCGGAGCCTTCATGGCGGGCACTCGCGGTGCTCGGGGAAGCGGGCTTCGCTGGAGCGGCTCTCCACGGTCGTCGTATCCATCTCTTCGCGCCCGATCCGGATCGGGCGACGGAGCGGATCCGCACGGTCCTCGAGGCGGAGGGGATCCCGGTCGAAGCCGTCGGACTTCGGGAGCCCGCCCTCGAGGATGTCTTCGTGCATCGCATCCTGGCGGTCGAACGCGAACGCGAGCAGGACCGCGAGCAGGACGGAGACCGGTCTTGAAGGCCGTTCGTCTTCTCGCGGTCGCCCACAAGGAGTGGCGGGAGATCCTTCGCGACCGGGTCTTCTTCGCGATGGCCTTCATTCTTCCCGTCACGACTCTCCTGGTTCTCGCATGGGGGCTGTCCTACGACGTCGAGAACATCCCCTTCGCCGTCCTCGACGAGGACGACACGCCGACGAGCCGCGACTACCTGCATCGCTTCATCGATTCGCGATATTTCGATTTCCAGGGCCGGGTGGGGGGTGACCGGGAGATCCTTCCGCTGCTCGCCAGAGGGGACGTGAGGCTCGTTCTCGACGTCCCGCCGGCGTTCGAGAAGGATCTGGCGAAGGGGCGCCCCGTCGCCGTGCAGAGCCTGATCGACGGCGTCTTCCCCTACCGCGCCCAGGTCGTACGTGGCTATGTGGCGGCCCTGAATGCGGATTTCAACGCCGGGCTGCTGCGGGATCATCTCGTCGCGACCCGGGGCTTCAGCGCCGAGTCGGCGTCGGAACGGGCGGCTCCGGTCCGTCTGGAAACCCGCTATCTCTTCAATCAGGCGTTGCGGAGCGAGTG
>DRKE01000469.1 GCA_011051925.1 Deltaproteobacteria bacterium | reverse complement strand
CGTCTCGTGAACACGGCAGGGCACGCCGCGCGGGTACCGCTCGAGACGATCGAGGATGCGGTCCGGCAGCTCGGTCTGGAGCGCCTGGGGCGCTGGGTGTCGATCCTGCTCTATGCCCAGGAGGAGGGGGACGATCTGGGCAGTCCGCTCCTGACCACGGCGGCCCATCGGGGCCGGTTGATGGAACTCGTGATCGAGCATGCCTCGAGCGGGCCGATGACACAGGACCGTGAGGAGGCCGGTGGAGGCCGTCGCATGGTCGGAGACGCGGAGTCGCGGCGTGAGCGGGCCTTCCTCGTCGGCATGCTCTCCCTCGCCGATGCGTTGCTCGGCCGACCGATGGAAGAGCTGGTCGTGGAACTCCGGCTCGGTCGGGAGATTGCGAGGGCATTGACCCATCATGAGGGCCTGCTGGGCGAACTCCTTCTCTTCGCGGAGAGCGTCGAGCGCTGCGAGATCGAGAAGATCGATGCCGCCTTGCCGCAATGGTCCCTCGACATTCCGGCCCTCCAGGCCCTCGAACACGAGGCCTATGCCTGGGTCCACGGACTGATCGAGCCCCCTTCGGCTTGAGTTTCCCGCGCCGCGAGTGCGCCGGGAAGACGGTCGGGTATTCTTGAGCCGTGCTCACGGCGCTTCTTCTCATCGCGTTCGCCTTTCTCGTTCATCGACGCTTCCTGTCGGGCTACGCACCGCCGCCTCCGGGTCTCGCCGTATTGCATCGGGGAGAGGCGACGTTCATCGATGCGGCGGCGGAGGTCCTCTTTCCGGGAGGCGGCAGCCTGCCGGTGGCGGGAATCGAAGCCCAGCTGCCCCACTACGTCGATCGCCACCTCGCCGCGCTTCCCCGTGCACAGCGCTTCCAGATCCGCGCCCTCCTCTTGTTGTTCGAACACGGAACGCTTCTTTTCCCCGGCGACGAGCCGGGCGGGCGACGTCGCTTTTCGAGCCTCTCCGCCGCCGCTCGGGTTTCGATCCTCGCACGCCTGTCGAAACATCCGAACCGTCATGCGCGCCTCGTCTTCATGGCGCTGCGGGCCGTCCTGACGCTCGGCTATCTGGGGCATCCGGGCAATCTCTGTGCACTCGGGGTGGCCCCCTTCGAAATCCAGCCGGGGGTCAGTGATGCCGAACTCCTCTTCCCGCGGATCGGAGGCCTCGTGAGTTCGATTCGATACGAACCGGAGGATCGAACGGACCCGGCACTTCTGGGTCCCCTCGATCCCCATGGCCCGCGACATCGCGCCTACGCCCGCGCCCATCCGGGACGGCGATGAGCCGGGAGGAGACGATGCCCTCGGATCCGGGGCCGGATGCGGCCTCGGAAGACTGGTTGGTGGCCGCTCGCGAACGCGTGCGGGTCTTCGCGCAATACGAGGGGGCCTTCCGGGAGGAAGCCGATGTGGTCGTGGTCGGCTCGGGGCCCTGCGGCGCCGTGGCGGCGTACGAACTCGCCGCGGCAGGCCACGACGTGATCCTGCTCGAAGAGGGGCCGCCCTTCACCGTCCGGGATTTCGAACTCGACGGGAATCTCTCCATGACCCGGACGATGCGGGAGGGCGGGCTGCGGATGACGCGGGGAACGGTGATGCCGACGATGCAGGCGATCGCGCTCGGCGGCGGATCCCTCGTCAACTCGGCGATCTGTGTGCGTCCTCCGGACGCGGTCTTCGACCGCTGGGCGACGGGTTTCGATCTCGAACGGACGAATCGCGCCGAGCTCGATCCGCATTTCGATGCGATCGCCACCTTCCTCGGCATCGCGCCCACGCCCGACGAGGTCCAGGGGCGCCGGAACCTGCTCTTCCGGGACGCCTGCAACGCCCTGGGCGTGTCGTCCGAACCGATCGAACGAAGCGTACGGGGCTGCCGGGGCAGTGGAGAATGCTTCACCGGCTGTCGCAGCCGGGCCAAGCAGAGCATGGACGTGAGCTATGTCCCGGCGGCGTTGCGCGCCGGCGCCCGGGTCTTCACGAGCGTCCAGGTCCAGCAGGTCCATTCGATCGGTCGGCGGGTCACGGGCGTCTCGGGCCAGGTCGTCGCGCCCTTTTCCCGCGGCAGTCGCCGGGGGCGGAGCCATCATTTCCGGATCGACGCCCGGGCCATCGTCCTCGCGGCGGGTTGCACCGCGACGCCGGTCCTTCTCAAGCAGAGCGGCGATCTGGCGAACGCTTCGGGGCAGGTCGGCGAGAACCTGCAATTCCATCCCGGGCTGGCGATCGCAGGGATCTTTCCCGAACCCGTCGACCCTCAGTTCGGGGCGACCCAGGGCTACCAGAGCCTGGCCTTTCTCGAAGAGGGCTTCAAACTCGAAACCCTCTGGGCGCCGCCGCCGCTGCTGTCGATGCGCTTTCCCGGCTTCGGAGAAGAACTCCTGTCACATTTCGCCGAGATTCCGCAGATGGCCGTGTGGGACGCGATCGTCAGCGCGAACCGATCCCTGGGACGGGTGCGGGCACGCTGGCGCAGCCTCGATCCGGTCCTGCATTGGGCGATCCATCCCGAGGACGTCGCGATCCTGCGCCGTTCGCTGAAGGTGATCGCGGAACTCTTCTTCGCAGCCGGCGCACGCAAGATCCTGCCGGGCGTGCAGGGCATCGCCGAGGTCATGACCTCGCTCGACCAGGCCCGGATCCTCGATTCGGACGCGGTGCGACCCGAGAATCTCGTCCTGGGGGGCAACCACGTCTTCTGCACGACGCGGATGCATGGCGATCCGACGCGCGGGGTCGTCGACGAGGATGGCCGCTGCCACGATCTCGAGAATCTCTACATCGCGGATACGGGAATCTTTCCGCAATGTCCGTCGGTCAATCCGATGCTCACGGGGATGGCCCTCGCGCGCCGACAGGCCCGACTGCTCGGTCAGCGGCTCTGACAGCCGGGCGGCTGCCCCAGGGGACCCATCCCGGAACCGTCGGCGCCGGTCCGCAAGTCGAATGCAATTCCCGCTTCAGGTCGGGCCGCCCCGGGCCGATGCACCCGATATGGCATTCCGCTTCGCGCATTCCCGATCCCGAGCCGGCTTCCAGGCCGGCATCGGATTCGTGCTCGTCCTGATGCTGGCCCTGCCCGCCATGCCGAATCCCCACCGGAGGGGCACGTACCGGGGCCAATGCCGGCAATTGACCCGCCAGATCGAGCACTACGAGACACGGATCCTTCCCCTGGCCATCGAGCGGGGCAATCGGGCCTGGGAGCGCGCCACCAACGACCAGGTCGAACGCCTGTGGAATCGACGGGCCGACCTGTGTCCGGCCTATGGCGCCGAGCGGACCCTGCTCGCCCGGGCGGCCGACCAGGCTCGCCGCTTCAACAAGATGCTCGCGGCGGCGGGGCGCGCGGCGGCGGCCTTCTTCACGGGCGGTCTGGCCGGCGGACTGCCCTGATTCCCGCTCGGGCTGCGACCCCCTCCTGATATACTCCGTGCGTGGCGCACCCGGGATCGGTCGCGCCTGGGAGCCACGTGGATCGGAATCGACGACATCGACCGCTCGCCCGCTTCGCCGCCCGCGCCACCCTCCTGGTGTGGCTCGGCCTGGTGCCCGTCGTCGCGACGGCCCTCGGCGATTCGGGGGCAGACGGCGATTTCGACCGCCGGGACTCCTTCCATTTCACGCTCTTCCAGGACGTCGATCTCGACGAGTCGGGCGGGCTGCGGGGTTCCCGCAATTTCGAACAGGCGGTCCTGCGCGAACTCGAGGCGGCCTTCGATCGGTTGGACGCGATCCTGGCGTTGCGTCCCGAGAAGAAGATCCTGGTCTACGTCTGGGACGAGACGGTCTTCGAGCAGCGCTTCGCAGGGCTCTTCCGATTTCCCGCGGCGGGTTTCTACGGTGGGGCCATCCATGTCCGGACCGGGGATCGCGTCTCCCCCGCCCTCGTCCGCACCCTCCACCACGAGCTCGTGCATGCGGCTTTCGATCTCGAGGCGCCGCGTCTCGTTCTTCCCGCGTGGATGAACGAGGGCATCGCGGAGTGGTTCGAGGCCCGGGCTTCGGGCAAGCGGACCCTGTCCGGCGGCGAGCGCCAGGCGCTTCGTCGGGCTGCACGACAGGGGACGCTCTTCTCGCTTTCCGAACTCGGCGCGAGGAGTTTCAGCGATTTCGGGCCGGATGCAGCACGGCTGGCCTACCTCGAGTCCTACGCCTTCATCGATCATCTCGTCCGGTCCCACGGCGAACGGGGACTCGTCCGTTTCTGGCGCGCCGTGGTTCGTTCACGCAGTCTCGATCGGGGCTCGCGGCGGGCCTATCGCCAGGACCTCGAAACGCTCGAGAGGGGATTCCGTCGTTCGATCGGCGCTTCCTGATTCCGTTGCTCCGATCCGATCGTTTCCCTAGTTTGCCAGCGTGCTCCGGCAAAGAACCGCTTCCCGTGCCTTCTGGTCGATCGTGATCGTGATCGTGATCGGTGGCTGGATCCCGACGCGTGCCATGGCGGGCACGGCAGGCGCGATGTCGAATGCGTCGGGTGGCGTGTCGTCCGATGGGATTGCGTCCGCAGAGGGGGCATCCGGAGAAGAGCCATCGGGCAGGGGGACCTCCGTTCCGGCCTCGTCCGGAGTGGCCGACAAGGCGGATGCGAGGGCATCCCGCCGCGCGGCGCCGCCTCCGCCGCTGGGCATCCGCTACGCGGAGCCCCTCGAAGACGGGGGCGAACGATTTCGCGTGGGATACGACTATCTACGCGTCCAACGTCAGGGTCTGCTCGTGGCCGATCGGGACATCTCGCCGGGACAGGTCCGCAACAACTCCTTCCTGCCCTACACGCGAACGCCCCGCTCCCTCGAGATCGAACTCCATGTCCTGCGTCTGGCCTGGGCGCCCCATCCCCGGGTGACCCTCGCCGTCGAGATTCCCGTCGTTCGCAAGACCCTCGAAACCCTGGACTCGTCGGGGCTCCGCTCGGAAGTCGAGACGCGGGGCATCGGCGACGTGGCCTTCGCCGTCGTCGTGCCCTTCATCAAGAAGGGGCGCGAGCGTTCCCATGTCCACGTCGGCTTCGACGTGCCGACGGGCAGCTTCCGGCGGGGTGGGGACGTCCGGCGACTGCCCTACGACTCCCAGATCGGAAATGGAACGGTCGATCTCGAATGGGGATGGACCTACCAGGGCGAGATCGACGGATTCTCGTGGGGCGGGCAGGCCCTGGGGCGTCACCCGGTCGGTCGCAACGGTCTGCACTATCGCGAGGGCAGTCGTTTCGACGTGACCGCCTGGGCTGCGGTCGAACTGCTGCCGGGCTGGAGCGCCTCGGCGCGGCTCGCGTGGCAGAAGCAGAACAACATCCGGGGTCGCGACCGGTCCTTCGATCCCGTCGTCGACCCGGCAGAGAACGCGAAGGCGCGAGGCGGGACCCGGCTCACGATCAGTCCCGGAATGGCGTTCTCGCCGTCCTGCTGGCCGAATCAGCGGGTTTCGGTCGAAGTGGGCGTGCCGATCCACCAGGATCTCGACGGGCCGCAGCTCGAAGAAGACTGGTCCGTCAAAGCGGGGTGGCAATGGGCCTTCTGAACGGGTCTCGCCTTCGCGTGTTCGTCCGGCTTTTCGTGGCGGTCGGATTCATTGCGGCGGGACTTTGCGGTTGCGATCGGAAGGAGGGCGGACCGGGCCGCTATTCCGCCCATGGTACGATCGAGGATGTCGATGTCGAGAACGGCCAGGTCCTGATCGACCATGAGGACGTCGGGGGGTTGATGCCCGCGATGACCATGAATTTCGCCGTGCCCGATCGGGCCCTGCTCGAGCGCATGGCGCCGGGACAGGTGGTCGACTTCACGATCCATTTCACCGGGCATGCCTACGATGTGGTCGATGCGAAGGTCACGGGCGAAGCGTCCCGGGAGGAGGGTTGGTTCCGGCTTCGCGAAGGGCTCGTCCGGACGAGTCCCGCTCCTGCATTCGATCTGATCGATCAGGCCGGACGCCCGGTCGGTCTGGCTTCCTTTGCGGATCGCGTGCTCGTCGTGGACTTCATCTACACGAGTTGTCCGGGACCCTGTCCGGTCCAGACGTCGATGGGGGTGGCGCTCCAGCGGCGGATTCCCGAGTCGCTCCGCGAGCACGTCCAGTTCATCTCGATCAGTCTGGATCCCGCGACGGATCGCCCCGAAGTCCTCGAACGCTATGCACTCGAGCGTGGCGTCGACCTTTCCAACTGGTCCTTCCTGACCGGGACGACGGAGGACGTCGCGGAGGTCGTGCGGAAATGGGGAATCGGATCGCTTCGCAAGGAAGACGGTTCGATCGACCACACGCTCCTTCGATTCCTGGTGAAGGACGGTCGCATCTTCGAGCGCTACTGGACGGCCGAGGCGGACAATGAAGCGTTGCTCGCCGACGTGATCGCGCTGGCCAGGGAGCGGGCCCTTGCGTCCGCGGACGAAGATCCGGGCGACGGACGCTGAGGCTTTCGCCTCTCTTTCGCTCTGCATCGGAGCCCGCTAGGCTGGCCGGTCTGCATGGATGTCCTGTCCTCCTTTCATCCCGCGGTGCGACGTTGGTTCGAGGCACGATTTCCCGACGGGCCCTCTGCGCCCCAGCTTTCGGGCTGGCCCGCGATCGCGAAGCGGGAGAACACCCTGATCGCCGCCCCGACGGGCTCCGGAAAGACCCTCGCCGCCTTTCTCGTCTGCATCGACGAGTTCTATCGTCGTGCGCTTCCCCTGGCGCGCTTCGGGTGCGAGGACGACGGCGCGTTTCAGCTCGAGGGTGATCCCTTCCGATCGGAGCCCGATCGGAAGGGGTCGCCGGTCGATCGGCCGGGGGGCGTCGAGGTTCTCTACGTCTCGCCCCTGAAGGCCCTCGCCGTCGACATCCGGGAGAACCTGTCGATTCCGCTGGCCGGGATCGAGACGATCGCCCGGTCGATGGGCCTGCCGGTCCCCGAGATCCGCGTCGGTCTCCGGAGCGGGGATACGCCGGCTTCGGCGCGGACAGCGATGTTGAAGAAGCCGCCGCAGATCCTGGTGACGACGCCTGAATCCCTCTACCTGCTGCTGACTTCGTCGCGGGGCCGGGAGATCCTGCGGCCGATCCGGACCGTCATCGTCGACGAGATCCATGCGATGGCACGCGACAAGCGCGGGTCCCATCTCGCGCTCAGTCTCGAGCGACTCGAGGCGCTCTGCGACGAGGTTCCGATCCGGATCGGCCTGTCGGCGACCCAGCGCCCGATTGGACTGGTGGCGAGATTTCTCGTCGGGGTCGGCCCGGATCGCGAGGACGATGCGGGAAGACCCCGCTGTACGATCGTCGATGAGGGCCACCGTCGCGACCTCGATCTCGAGACGGTGCTGCCGGAAAGCGATCTCGAAGCGGTCGCTTCGGCGGAACAGATGGCCGAGATCCTCGATCGCATCGCGCGTGACGTGGAACGCCACCGCACGACGCTCGTCTTCGTGAACACGCGGCGGATGGCCGAACGCCTGGCCCATCAGCTGGCCGAACGACTCGGGGACGAAGAAGTCGCGGCGCATCACGGCAGCCTGTCGAAGAAAAGGCGGCTTCGTGTCGAGACCGCGCTACGGGAGGGACGCCTGCGCGCGCTCGTCGCGACGGCTTCGCTCGAACTCGGAATCGACGTCGGACCGGTCGAACTCGTCTGTCAGATCGGTTCGCCACGAAGTCTCGCCACGTTCCTGCAGCGGGTCGGGCGCTCCGGCCATTTCCGGGGCGGCACGCCGAAAGGGCGGCTCTATCCGCTGACCCGGGACGAACTCGTCGAATGCGCGGCGCTACTGCGCGGCGTCCGCCGCGGGCGACTCGATCGGCTGCGTCCGCCCGTGGCGCCCCTCGACATCCTCGCCCAGCAGATCGTCGCCGCCTGTGTGGCGGAGCCCTGGAAGGAGGCGGACCTCTTCCGTTTGATGCGGCGTGCCGCGCCCTTCGAGGGGCTCGCGCGCGAGACCTTCGAGGAGGTCGTCGAGCTCGTTTCCGAGGGGATCGAGACCGGACGCGGACGTCGTGCAGCCTATCTCCATCGCGACCGGATCGGCGGCATGCTTCGCGCGCGAAGGGGGGCGCGGCTCGCGGCCCTCACGTCCGGGGGGGCGATTCCCGAAGTCGCGGACTTCCGGGTCGTCGCGGATCCCGATGAAACCTTCATCGGCACGGTCGGAGAGGATTTCGCGATCGACAGTCTGCCGGGGGACGTCTTCCTGCTCGGCAGCGCCACCTGGCGGATCCGGCGGGTCGAGAGCGGGAAGGTCCGGGTCGTCGATGCGGAGGGGGCGACCCCGAACATCCCCTTCTGGGCGGGAGAGGCCCCGGCGCGGACCGAAGAGCTGTCGGACGAGGTGTCGGCGCTCCGGGCGGCCCTCGAGCCGATTCTCGAGCGCGGTGACGAGTCCGAGGCCTGTCGCTGGCTCCTGGAGGAGGCCGGTGTCGGGGCCGACGCGGCCCTCCAGATCGTCCGTTATCTCGCCGTTTCCCGCACCGCACTGGGGGCGCTGCCGACGCGCGATCGCCTCGTTCTCGAACGCTTCTTCGACGAGGCCGGTGGGATGCAGCTCGTCGTGCATACGCCGCGGGGTGGGCGGATCAACCGCGCGCTCTGTCTCGGTCTGCGCAAGAAATTCTGCAAGAACTTCAATTTCGAACTCCAGGCCGCGGCCAACGACGACGCGATGGTGTTGTCGCTCGGCCCCCACCACAGTTTCCCGCTCTCGGACGTGCCGCGATTCCTGGGGCGGGAGGGGCTCGAGGAGACGCTCGTGCAGGCAGTCCTGCCGACACCGCTCTTCACGGCGCGCTGGCGCTGGAACCTCAACCGGTCGCTGGCGGTCCTCCGCTTTCGTGGGGGCAGGAAGAATCCACCCGCGATCCAGCGGATGGAATCCGACGACCTGATGGCAGCGATCTTTCCCCAGGCGGCGGCCTGTCAGGAGAATGTGTCGGGTCCGATCGGGATTCCCGATCATCCGCTCGTGCGGCAGACGCTGCACGATTGTCTGACCGACGCGATGGACGTCGACGGACTGCGCGATCTCATCGTGGGGATCGAGAGGGGCCGGATCGAGGTGCATTGCGTCGATACGACCGAACCCTCGCCTCTGGCCCATGAGATCCTGAACGGGCGTCCCTTCACGTATCTCGACGATGCCCCCCTCGAGGAGCGCCGCACCCGGGCGGTGCGGATGCGACGGGGACTCCCGGTCGAGGAGCGGGATCTTTCGCGTCTCGACGCCGGGGCGATCGGGAAGATCCGCTCGGAATCCGCGCCCGCGCCGCGGGACGCCGAGGAGCTCCACGATCTGTTGCTCGGGGTGGGGATCCACGCGGCCGAAGGGCGTTGGCAGGCCTTCTTCCGGGAACTCGAGGCGATGGGGCGGGCGTTTTCTTTCGAAGTCGAACGTCGAGCGGGCGAACACGATGCGGGAGCCGGCGTGGGCGGCGCGGATCGGATCGTCTTCTGGGCGGCGGCGGAGCGGGTCGCCTGGGCGGAGGCGCTGCATCCGGAAGGGGCGGGGAGCGGGCGGCCTTCCGGCCCCGGGCCGCGCGGCGCCCCCGGAGAGGGGGGGGCAGCGTCGGAGGCGATCGCCGAGGACGAAGCGATCGCCCACGTCCTGCGCGGCCATCTCGAGACGCTGGGCCCCACGACGGCGAGGATCCTGTCGGAGCGTCTGGCTGTCCGGACGGGGCTCGTCGAGATCGGATTGGCGAGGCTCGAATCCGAAGGCTTCGTTCTGCGTGGCCGCTTCGATCCGGCCGCGCCACTCGGCGAACCGCAGTTCTGCGCACGTCGCCTCCTCGCGCGGATCCATGCGGATTCCCAGAGGCGTCTGCGCAGATCGGTCGTCGCGGTGACGGCCCGGGAGATGATGCGCTTCCTCTTCGCCTGGCAGCACGTCGCACCGCAGGATCGCCTCGAGGGGGCGCCCGGCGT